>JANNYL010000107.1:0-11921 GCA_031410075.1 Flavobacteriales bacterium | reverse complement strand
CGTGGGCCCGAGCAATATCTGGATGACCAATGCCAGTGGGATCCCTGTGTATGACGCGAACGTTATGCCATGGGCAACTCCTGCTTGTACAGGTACTTCCGGTGATATGAGCGGAAACTATGGAAGCACCGCTTCCGACTTCGACAACGATGGCGACATCGATCTGCACATCAGCCACTGCCGCCAAGGCGTGAACAGCCCGGATGATTGCCGCCGCTGGGACCGTCTCTTCGTGAACGATGGTAACGGCAACTACGCGGATCTCGCAGCCCAGTATGGCTTGGAGAACCGCGAACAAGTGTGGACCACCGATTTCGGTGATTACGATAACGATGGTGACCTGGACGCGTTCCAGACCACGCACAGCAGTACGCTCATGCTTCAGGAGAACGATGGCACCGGCAACTATACCAACGTTACGGCTGGTTGCGGCATGGAGATCTCGGGTTTTTTCCTTCAAGCCAAGATGGAGGATATGGACAACGATGGGTTCTTGGATATCCTTACCGGTAGCGAAGAGCACTTCTTCAAAGGCAACGGTGATGGCACCTTTACGGAGGTACAGAACTTGTTCCCTGCGGCCAAAAACATCCTCAGCTTCGCTTTTGGCGATCTGAACGGTGACGGTTTCCAGGATGTCTATGCTGGCTACGGTGATGGTTATGTGGATGGCGATCCAAGCTTCCCTGATCGTCTTTGGTTGAACACGCCGAACGGTAACCACTGGCTCAACGTGAAACTGAAAGGTGTGGTGAGCAATCGCGATGCGGTTGGTGCCAAAGTGATCATCACAGGCCCATGGGGAACCCAGGTGCGCGAAGTGCATGCAGGCGAGAGCTACGGCATCACCAATAGCTTCACCTGCCATTTCGGTCTGGGAGCCAGCACGCTTGTGAGCTCCGTTACCATCCAATGGCCAAGCGGTCAAGTGGATACCTATAACGACTTGAACGCTGATCAAACGATCAACGTGGTGGAGGGCATCTGCATTTCACCGAACGTCGATATCCAACTGAGCGGACCAGCGGTTATTTGCACCGGTGGTGCTCCGTTGACGCTTGATGCGGGCATGGGCTCAGGTTTCATTTATCAGTGGAATACGAATGCTACCACACCTTCTATCGTCATCAATTCGGGCGGTACCTATACCGTTACAGTGGATGATGGCACAGGTTGCACTGGTGAGGCTAGTGTAACGGTGGTGCAAGACCCCAACGAAACACCTACTGTGACCGTTGATGGTGAAACAACCGTCTGCGAATTCGATCAGGTCACGCTTACCAGCAGCGAAGCAGGTAACTATCAGTGGAACAATGGAGGCGGCACAGGGCAAAGCGCTATCGTAAGTGCGGCAGGATCCTATACAGTAACCGTTCAAGGAACTTGTGGCGACTATACAAGTACTCCTGTGGTGGTATCTGTGCTTGATGCACCCGATGCACCAACCGCTGCTGATGTGGACATCCTTGCCCCTGGCACTGCCGACCTGAACGCGACCGGTACCAACGTGGTATGGTACGATGTGGCTGTTGGTGGCACACAAGTAGGTAATGGAAACGCTTGGACCACCCCTTTCCTGAACACGAACACCAGTTTCTGGTGCGCTGATCAGAATCTCTACGGTGGTGATCTGGCAACTGGCGGTCGCACGGATCGCAGCATCACTGGTCAGTATCATCCGAACAGTGACAACTACCTCATCTTCTCCGCAAATGAGGACATGGTGATCAATAGTGTGAAGGTTTACGCGACCGGAGCCGGTCCGCGTAGCATCTCCGTTGTCGACATGAACGGTGGAACCATTGCCAGTGGCACCTTCGAGATCCCCGATGGTGAGAGCCGCGTGCAACTTGATTTCGCTGTGCCCGCTGGTGGCCCTTATGGTCTGCGTGGCAATTCGGATAACCCACAGCTGTGGCGCGATGGTAACGGTAGCAACCCGACATTCCCTTACGCATTGGGTACGTTGGGGGCTATCACAGGAACCAGTGTTACCGGTGGCAACACCCTGGAGTACTACTATTTCTTCTACGATTGGGAGGTTCAAACCCCGCTGACCGCTTGTGATGGTCCTCGTGAAGAAGTGCTCGTGACCGTGGGCCCAGTGGGTGTCGGCGAGAGCAATGTGCAAGGCTTCGAGGTGTTTCCTGTTCCTGCGAGCGAAGTGCTCAACATCAGCTTTGGCAGCATCGTTGGTGCTGTGGATGTGGAGCTGATCGATGTGACTGGTCGTGCCGTGCTCGCTAAACGTATGGTAGCTGCGCCGAACACAACGTTCGATCTGGATGGCATTGCTACAGGTGAGTACGCTCTCCGTGTGCGACATGCCAACGGAACGGTTGTACGTCGCGTGGTTGTGCGCTGATCTTTCCTGACTGGAATTCGAAAGGGGCCGGAAACGGCCCCTTTCCTTTTTCAGCCTGCGGAACCCAAGCGGTAGAATGGTCGTATGAAGGCGCCAGCAAGGATCATCCTTGCGCGTTCAACATGAAACATCTTTTACCCGCTCTCGCACTTGTCGCTCTTGCAATGGCCGCATGTGTCAAGGAAGACACCGTTGCGGATCTTGTTTCCAACGGCTCCTGCGGAACTGACGGTGCACGTATGGAAGCGACCGTTGGCGGTGCTGATTGGTGCGCCAGCGGCACGGTGGTCGCGAACGGGTCAGGTACCAGCGCGATCATTACAGGTATTTCGTTGACGGGCGGCACACTTGTGTTGCAGGTCGACTCGATCGGCTTGGGTGATCAGGTGATCACAGAAGCGGACAACGGAGTGCTTTTCACGAGTATCGAAGGCAGCTATACGGTTCCGCAGAACGGCCATGGCACGCTCACCATCTCCTCGTACGATCCCACCAACGGAAGGATAAAGGGAAGTCTTGACATTGGTTTACGCTTGAACGGTGAGGGATTGGCGAAGCAAGTGCTCGGTTCTTTCGACGTAACACTTACCGGCGAGTAGAACCGAATGCGGCTGGACCCGCAGTAGCCCTAAACTTGCGACCGCATGGAAGAACCAGGCGGTCGTTCGCTTTCTGATGTTCGCGTTGCCGTTATCGGGATGGGCGGCATTGGTTGTGCGCTCCTTCCGCGATTGGCGCACATGCCCTTTTCGGTGATCACCCTGGTTGATGGTGATCGCGTGGAAGTGAAGAACCTTGACCGTCAAGAACTCTATGCTCCGGTGGATGTCGGCCGGTCCAAGGTTGATGTGGCTTCGGCCTGGATGCGCAACACACCCGTGAGTCCGTTCGTGGAAGTGGTGGATGCGTTCCTCGATGCACAGAATGCGGAAGGGATCATCGCCATGCACGATATCGTGGTCGATTGCACGGACGATCTGCATGTGCGACGATTGATCGATAGAACATGTGCCGATTATGGAGTGGCCTTGGTGAGTGGCGCTGTTCACACCAAGCAAGGCCAGGTGATCGTGCTTCACGTGGAAGGCGGGAACCATAACCTGATGCTCGGAGATCTCTTCCAAGGCAGACCAAGTGTGGACCAGGACGGTTGTGACATGCGGAATGTTCCGTTGGAGGTGCTCGATGAAACCGCCAAGCGCATGGCATGGCGCGTGCGCGAGTGGTTGAACGGTGCCGCACTGGTGAACGGCCGTGTGGAACTTTACGATGGTCGAACCGCGGCTTGGTTGATCATAGAGCCACCAAGTGCCTCATGATCGAGTGGTGGCTTCTTCTGCTCTTCGCTGTCGTGGCGTTCGCGTACGCGCTCGTAGGACATGGCGGTGCGAGCGGATATCTGGCGATCATGGCGTTGCTGTCGTTCACACCAGCGCTGATGAAGCCCACGGCGCTGGTCTTGAATCTTTTTGTCAGTCTGATCGCTTTCGTTCAATTCTACCGGGCCGGTCATTTCAAGTGGAAGCTTTTTTGGCCCTTTGCTGCCGTGAGCGTTCCCTTCGCATTCCTTGGTGGGCGCATGGAGCTGGACCCGCTGTGGTACAAGCGACTGTTGGGCCTTTGCTTGGTTATTGCTGCTTTGCGTCTGTTCGGCCTCTTCAGCAAGCGGGATCAAGCGATCACCGAACCTCCGATCGTTCTGGCGCTGTTCGTTGGTGCCGCGATCGGTTTGCTTTCCGGCTTGCTCGGTATCGGCGGTGGAATACTCCTGAGCCCAGTGCTGCTGCTAGCGGTGTGGGCAGATGCGAAGACAGCTGCGGCTGTTTCGTCGCTCTTCATTTTCGTGAACAGTGCAGCGGGTTTGATCGGATCGCGATCCGAAATGGCGGTGATCGATCCTTCTATGATCCTATGGATCGGCGCTACGGTGATCGGTGGTTTGTTGGGCAGCTGGATCGGTGCTCGCAGAGCCCCGGAACCCCGGCTGCGGCAAGTGCTTGGAGGTGTGATGGTACTTGCAAGCATCAAGCTCTTCTGGCCATGATCAGTGTGGAAGAAGCCAAGCGGATCATGATGGAACATGCGCAGGCCTTGGTGCCTGGTGACATGGCTCTTTCGTCAGCGAACGGGTTCGTTGTAGAAGACGTGATAGCGCCATACGATCATCCGCTCTTTGATATGAGCGCGGTGGATGGGTATGCCTTCAGGTGGAGCAGCGGAGTGTCAACATGGGATGTGGTGGGAGAGGTCGCCGCCGGTGAGCACTTGTTGCGCGAGCTGGCGCCGGGCGAGTGTGCGAGGATCTTCACCGGGGCAATGGTGCCGATGGGTGCGGATACGATCGTGATGCAAGAGTTCGTTCAGCGCACAGGGGATCGTATCACACATTCCGACAACCGGTTGAACCAAGGCGGGAACATTCGCAAGAAGGGCGAACAACTTCAGCGAGGGCGAGTGGTCCTCACCGCCGGTGAGCGTCTTGATGCCGCTGCGAAGGGTTTGCTCGCTTCAGTTGGTGTCTTCCGCGTAAAGTCGATCCGTTCTCCTGGCGTTTCCGTCATCATTACGGGAAGCGAGTTCTCCACCGGACCGGTACCTGAACCCGGCCAGATATTCGGAAGCAATGATGTGATGCTTGAAGCGCTCATCGCACAAGCTGGCGCAACAACGGAGCTGGTCCATGTTCCGGATGAAATGGTGGTGTTGGAGGAAGCCATCACCCGAGCCGTTGCGAATTCTGATGTGGTGATCTCCACAGGTGGTGCATCGGTGGGGGATCATGATCTGGTTCACGCTGCGATCGAGCGCTGTGGCGGTCGCACCGTTTTCCACGGCGTCGCACAGAAACCCGGCAAGCCGATGCTCTTCGCGATGTTCGGCGACAAACCCTTTTTCGGCCTACCCGGAAATCCACGCGCGGTAGCAGTGCTCTTTTGGGAGTACGTTCTTCCGTTCCTCCGTACCATGAAAGGGGCAAAGGACCCATGGTTGATCGGAGATGTCCTTCCTGTCACACATACGGTCAACGTAAAAGGCGACCGCGCCGAATTCCGCGCAGCGCAAGTACAAGGAGGGAAGGTCACCTTGCTCCCTGATGAGGGCTCGCATATGCTGCGATCCCTCGTGGATGGGAACGCGCTGGCATACTTGCCTGCACATCAGCGCTCGATCAATGTGGGTGATGAACTGGAGATCCATTACCTGCCCCGATGACCGATCGCCAATGGACCGGTGTGATCCTCGCGGGCGGCCAAAGCAGCCGCATGGGTCGGGACAAAGCGACCATGGATGTCGACGGAATGACAATGCTCGATCGCACGGTCGAATTGTTGCGTCCACATACCCGTGAGGTCCTGGTGATCGGTGATCCAAGCAAATACCATCCCGCGCATGGGACCGTGATCCCCGACGATGCCCCCGGCCGAGGCCCTTTGGGCGGATTGGTCACGGCGTTGCGGCGAGCGCGTTATGTGCGATTGCTCGTGCTTGCGTGTGACTTGCCGAAACTCAATGACCGTTTGCTGGTAAGGCTGAAGAGTGATCTTGATCTGGGTTTCGATGCAGTGGTCCCACGCCATGGATCGTTCATTGAGCCCTTGGCTGCCGCGTACCACCGACATGCGATCGAACCGTTCCAGCAATGCCTTGACAGTGATGTGCTCAAGTTGAGCGATGCGATCGCGAAGGTCCGGACGCATTTTCTCTGGATCCAACCGGGTTCCGACGGATGGCCGAAGGATCTCTTCCACAACGTGAACGCGCCGACCGATCTTTGACCCCGAAATGAAAGTGCTGCTCTTCGGGATCATCGCTGAGAAAGCCAATGTCGGCGAACTCGAACTCCACGCGGAGAGCGTTTCCTCGCTGAAACAAGCGCTGGAACAACGGATCAACGGCCTTCGCGAACTGAGCTATGCGCTGGCAGTGGATCGTGTCATCGTGTATCACGATCAACAACTGACCGGCAGCGAGGAGATCGCCCTGCTGCCACCATTCGCAGGAGGATGATCCATAGGGAACGCAGATAACGCAGATGGAGCAGATGAACGCTGATATGAATACGGGCAAGAAGCACAAGATCCGTGACATCTTCGTGGAAGGCGCGATCCCGCCCTCCTTCATTGCTGAGAGCATCGCCAAGCATGCCACTCGCACGGATATCGGTGGCCACGAGATCTTCTTGGGTCAGGTAAGGTCTGATGTGATAGATGACAAGAGCGTGGAAGCGATCGAATACACCGCCTACCGCGACATGGCCAATGAACAGATGACCGTGATCCGTGAAGAAGCTTTTACGCGCTGGCCGCAGATCACCTGCTTGCATGTGCACCACAGCCAAGGCGTGATCAAGGCTGGCGAGTTGTGCTTCATGGTCTTCGCCAGTGCACCGCATCGCCAACAGGCGCGTGAAGCTTTGGCCTTCGTAACGGACGAAGTGAAGAAGCGCTTACCGATCTTCGGGAAAGAGATCTTGTCCAACGCGACGCATGTTTGGAAGAGCAACGAACCACGAGATCCCGGCTCAAGGCCGGGATGACAGCCTAGTAGTATGATAGACATTACCCACAAGCCCACCACGCTGCGCGAAGCCACGGCGGAAGCGACCGTTTCCGTGAGCCTCCCAGAGACCATCGCTGCTGTGAAGGAGAAGCGTGTGCCCAAGGGAGATGTCCTCGAAGCTGCGCGTGTTGCCGGGCTGTTCGGGATCAAGCGCACTTCGGATATGATCCCCGATTGTCACCCACTTCCGGTGGAATCCGCAGCGGTGAGCTTCGAATTGCGCGAGTTGTCCATCATCGTTACTGTGAAGGTGAAGACCATCTACCGCACGGGGGTGGAAGTGGAAGCCATGCATGGTGCCAGTGTTGCTGCGCTCACCATCTACGACATGCTCAAGCCCATCGACAAGGGCATCACCATCGATCGCATCCGCTTGGTGGAGAAGAAGGGCGGCAAGAGCGATTGGAAGGACACGTTCGACAAGGCTCCGCATGCGGCCGTGCTGGTGATCAGCGATGGCGTGGCGAGCGGGAAGAAGGAGGATAAGTCCGGTGCCGGTATCGCTGAAAGGCTGAAGAAATTGGGCGTGATCATCGACATCCAGGCGGTGTGCCCGGACGAACCCGAGCAGATCGCAATGATGGTGAAGGCCTGGGCCGACGAGGGCATCGACCTCATCCTTACGACCGGCGGTACGGGACTTTCACCGCGTGATCGCACACCCGAAGCCATCGCCCCGATCCTCGACCGCGAAGTGCCCGGCATCATGGAAGCTGCACGCGCGTATGGACAGGAAAGGATGCCCTTGGCCATCATGTCCCGCGGCATCGCCGGCATGATCGGCCGCACGTTGGTGATCACCTTGCCCGGCTCAACGCGCGGCGCGCAAGAAACAATGGATGCTTTGTTCCCATTCGTACTTCATGTGATCAAGGTGCAGGAGCATGCGTTCCGGCATGGGAAATAATTCACCGCAAAGACGCGAAGCACGCTAAGGAGAAGGGCAATGACAGAGAATGAGATCGCTACGATAGCAGTGGATGCCATGATCGAAGTGCATCGTGAACTCGGTCCCGGCCTCCTTGAAAGCAGTTACCAGCACTGCTTGATCTTCGAGCTGGGTTCGCGTGGCCTGCAGGTGGAAGCTGAAGTGACACTGCCCCTGCAGTTCAAGGGCGTAAAGTTGGACGCGGGCTATCGGATCGACATCTGGATCGAACGGAATGTGATCATCGAAGTGAAGTCGGTAGATGCGTTGCATCCCATCCACACCGCCCAAGTGCTCACCTATTTGAAGCTTACCGGTAACCGCTTGGGATTGTTGGTCAATTTCAACGAGAAGCTCGTGAAGGACGGGATCCGCCGGATCGTGTATGGGCTTCCCGAAAAGCAGTAGCGTGCATTACTTGGCGCGCTTTGCGTCTTTGCGGGGAACTTTCGATCCCCTTGGCGCTCTTCGCGTCTTTGCGGTGAACCCTCTTTCGCGTTCTTTGCTGCCATGGTAATCGGAAAGGAAGCGCAAGTCGAAGAGTTCGCGTTGCATCGCATCGGCTCTGGTGAAACGCCGAGCGTGTTCAGCGACTTCACTGTCGTGCTGAAGGGCGAGGAGGAACAGGAGTTCCTGCGGAAGCTCTTTTTGAAACCCTTCGCCAACATGGCGTTCACTTCGGAGTTCACGCATGCGGTCTCCATGGAGTACAACGTGCTGCACGGGCTCTGTTTGGAGATCGGTGAAGGCAAGGACCTCCTGAAATGCTCAGAGGCCATTGCCAAGCACCTGATCGATGTTTCGCAACACCACAACATCAACGGTGGCGATCTGTACGTGGCGAAGTTCAGTGGGGTGCAGATCGGAGCTGCCGTGCATGAGGCTGTAGGCATCTATAAGTTCGACGACAAGGAGGCCTTCATCGAGAGCAAGACAGCGAGCGGGCTTGTTGAGTTGAGTATGAAACGTGGGCTGGGCACCTTGAAGCCGAACAAGGCCGTACTGGTGGTCTTCACGGAGGAGGCCCCGACACTGTTCGTCATCGACAACAACGACAGCACACAGTTCTGGCAGAAGGACTTCATCGACCACAAGCCGAAGCATGATCATGTGAACAGCACGAGCAATTTGTTGGAGCTCACCAAGTCGTTTATCACGCAGCAGATGCCACAGGATTTCATAGTGGCCAAGGCCGACCAGATCGACCTGCTGAACCGATCGGTGCAGTACTTCAAAAGCCATTCGGAGTTCGACCGCGAGGAGTTCACCCAGGAAGTCTTCGCCGAGGAAGGCGCGATCAAATCGTTCAACCAGTACAGCGATCGCTTCCAGTCGGAGAACAACGTGGAGCTCGCGGACAACTTCGAGATCTCCGCTCACGCCGTGAAGCGCCAGGCGCGCATCTTCAAGAGCGTGCTGAAGCTGGACAAGAATTTCCACATCTACATCCACGGCGACCGCAACAGGATCGAACAAGGAGTGGACGAGAACGGCCGGAAGTTCTACAAGATCTATTACGACCAGGAGTCGTGAGCACTGATCAGCCGCCTATCGACACCATAGGCCGCTCGCTCAGGTCGTGCAACACTTCTTCTTGTTTCTCCGGCTTGAAGAGCGGCAAGCCTCCAAGCATCGCATGCTTCGCCAGCACGTTCGCTTCGATGAGCGGTGCAATGTCCTCGCCTCGGCGCAACGCTGACAGTAGATCCGTTTCTTCCCGCGTGAAAAGGCAGTTGCGCATTTTCCCTTCAGCTGTCAGCCGCAGGCGATCGCAGTCGCCGCAGAAGGGTTCGGTAACGGTGCTGATGACGGCGAACGTGCCAGGCCAGCCAGGCACCCGGTAGGCCTTGGCC
Organism: Flavobacteriales bacterium; assembly: GCA_031410075.1. Lineage (GTDB taxonomy): Bacteria > Bacteroidota > Bacteroidia > Flavobacteriales_F > PHOS-HE28 > PHOS-HE28. The sequence continues at coordinate 2,215 of JANNYL010000107.1, read as the reverse complement.
GTACTGTGCGGGTCGTCGCTCAGCTTCTCGAACGAATGCACGCTGCCGATATGCCCGAGCATTTCGGAATACGTGTACACGCGTTCCCTTCCCCAGTGATTGCCGGCGAAGGGCATGAACTCGATGAAGCGCACATGCACCGGATGCTCGCGCGTCAATTCCACGAAGCGTAGCAGTTCGTCGTCGTTCACACCGCGCATCACCACCATGTTCACCTTTACACGCAATCCGCGGCGCAAGGCTTCGAGGATGTTCGCGTGCACGCGATCAAAACCATCACGCCGGCTTATCTTCTTGAACCGCTCCGCATCAAAGGTGTCCAAGCTGATATTGATGGTCTTCAAGCCCGCACCGATCAAACCGTCGAGGTGCTTGTCGAGCGTCATTGCGTTGGTGGTGAGCCCCAACGAAACGCCCAGTTGCGACATGTCACGCACGATTTCCACCGCATCGGGCCGCACCAATGGCTCGCCACCGGTCAAACGGATCTTTGTGATGCCGTAGCGCTCAACGAACAGCTTCGCGATCAGCGCGATCTCGTCGCGCGTCATCAGTTCCTCACGCTTCAGGAAGTGCTGGTCTTCCGGCATGCAGTACGTGCAGCGCAGGTCGCACTTGTCCACGATGCTGATCCGCAAACTGCGGTGCGTGCGGGAGTGTGTATCAATTAGATCCTTCTTCACGACCGCAAGTTACCTTGCCTTCATATGATCAGGCCATGGGCCAGATGATCCGGCGGGAACTTCATAGAACGTGTATACGGTTGGCCGTTATGGTGGCTTGTATTCAGGCGCTCCCGCTCACCGCCCAACTAGTGCGGCCCAACGCGCGCATCATCGATTCGCGCAGCGGCCTTTCCCACGACCAAGTGAACGCAATGGCACGGGACTATCGAGGCTACATGTGGTTCGGCACAAGCGATGGCCTCAGCAGATTCGATGGAACGCGCATGAAAGTGTATAGTACAGCTGAGAAGCATTGCGCGTTGCCGAACGATCACATCAATGCGTTGGCAACGGACAGCGCAGGTTTGCTATACGTTGGCAGCCAGGCGGCATTGCTTACCGTGCTCGATCCACTAGCGGATACCCTGTTCAACATTCCCTTGCCGGGTGGCTCCGATCTCGATGTGACCGCCTCGGAGATCAGCGCGCTCCGGGTAGATGGCCAACAGCGCATTTGGATCGGACATGGGCACCGGAACCTGAGCCTTTACGACCAACGCACACGCACATTCCGCAGTGTGATCATCGAGACACCTTACAGTCATCCGCAAGGACGCAACTGGATCCGGAAGATCGTGGAAGGTGGCGATGGTTACTTGTGGTTGTGTTGTGAATTCGGTTTGGTGCGGTTCGATCCTCGTGACTTCTCGTATGTGCATTGCCCTCGAGATCCGAGATCAGTGACAAGTGAACAGTATGCCATAGCGGCGGCATTGGATGAAGGTTCTACACTGTTGATCGGCACATTCAGCGCGGGCCTCTTCCGGTTCGATAAGAGCACTGGCAGTTTCGCTCACCTTGGTCCGGAGCAAGTTCTAAGCGTGATGGACATGGTGCGAGTGCACGAGGATCGTGTATGGCTTGCAACATTCGAACATGGCCTGATCCAACTCGATGTACGCGCGGATGTGATCGCCTCGTTCGATCGTACCCTCACCTATTCGCTATCGCGGGAACTAAGCGACTTCTTGCCCGGAGCCCAGTGCTTCCTCCATGATACGGAAGGATCCATCTGGGTCGGTACTTCGCAAACTGGAGTGGCATTGATGTCTCAACGCAATAATCGGTTCGACCTGGTAGGCCTGCCTTTTATTGGAACTAGTACTTCCGCCACCGAGGTACGCCGGATCGCAGTTCATCCAACAACGAAAGAATGGCTGGTACTTACGCCTTTCAATGGGCTCTATGCGCTCGACGTGGATGGAAGTGTTATTGCCAATTACAGGAACCCCGTTTCCGATGGTTCATCCGTTATACTCCTCGACCTGCTCGTTGCGCCCAACGGTTCCATCCGCGTTGGCTCTGACCAAGGACTATTCGTCCTTGACCAGCGTAATGCATGCTTTGTCAGAGGCCCGCAGGTACTCGATGGTTCGCCATTCACCCATACTGTGAGCGCCTTATGGGGCGATGAGGGAAACGGTATCTGGGGTGATGTGAACGCGCTTGGCCTAATGCATTTGGACACCATTACCGGCGCAACGACTTCC
>JANNYL010000106.1:0-5671 GCA_031410075.1 Flavobacteriales bacterium | reverse complement strand
TGGTGGCTTATTACGAGCGTTTCTTCCGACCTGAATACGCGTACTTGGTATTTGTCGGCGACATCAAGGAGAATGAAGCAAAGGACCTGGCGTACGCCTTGTTCAACAATTGGAAAGGAACAGGCACGTTGCAAGCCCCGGATGCCAACGGAGTGGAAACCGTTAAAGGGCTGGGACCATTGCGTTTTGTTGGCCAAGCACCAGTGGCTATTGGCCCGCGTACCATGGCCTTTGTGGATCGGCCCGGAAGTGCGCAGAGCGTCATCAAGGCCGTTTTCCCGGTGGACCTGAAGCCCAATGACCCCGGTGCTTTGAGCGCACAAGTGCTGAATACGATCCTGGGTGGCGGAGTTTTCAACGCGCGCCTCATGCAGAACCTTCGAGAGGCGAGAGCTTTCACATATGGTGCTTATTCCAGCATTGAGGTGGATCCGTATTGTGGGTCCTTCATGGCCGGGTGCAGTGTTCGGAATGAGGTGACGGATAGCGCAGTAACAGAACTGATGTTCGAGATCGAGGAGATCTGCAACAAACCTGTTACCCAGGAGGAACTCACCTTGGCCAAGAACTACATGGCCGGCAATTTCGCCCGGTCGTTGGAAGACCCGCGTACGATCGCTCGATTCAGCCTTAATACCCAATTGTACGACCTGCGTGCCGATCACTACGCGACCTATTTGAAACGACTGGATACCGTAAGTATTGAAGGAGTGCAAGCTGCAGCCAAACGCCTCCTTAAGCCAGAGAATACAACGGTTCTTGTAGTGGGCGACAAGGAACAAGTGGCCAATAAATTGGCTCCGCTCAGTTTCTCCCGTACGGTGGTTTACTACGATGTGAACGGAGACATCTACCGCGAAAAGGCCGAATTACCTCCTGCGGGGATGACAGCCAAAGATGTAATGGGCGCATACGTGAACGCTATTGGAGGGGTAGGGGCGATATCAAAAGTGAAAACTCTGCGCAAGGAGTACACGGCCAATATGCAAGGCATGTCCGTAACCCTGCTCGAGCAATATGCTTCACCGGTGAAATACGCCATGAGCTTGGGCAATGGCCCCATGGTATTGCAGCAGATCGTGTACGACGGGGTTCGCGGGACCAAGAGCGGTATGGAGGGCAAAAAGGAGCTCGTGGACATGGATCTGGAAGACGCTCGGCAAAGTGCCTACATGTTCCCCGAGTTGTTCTATGGTGAACTCGACTACAAGGCAACACTGAACGGCATTGTTGATATCGAAGGGCGGAAGTGCTACCGGATCTTCGTTCAGAAATCCAGCGGTGGGGTGTTCACGGAGTATTACGACAAGGAGACGGGACTAAAAACCCGCCGAACTGAGATACAACCCAGCGAGGAAGGTAACTTCTCTGTAACCACCGACTTCTCCGATTACCAAACAGTTGATGGGATCCGGATCCCACACGTGATCCACCAGAACGCGGGCATGGATATGCACTTCACAGCGACGAGCATCGAAGTGAACAAGCCGATCCCGGCGACTGTTTTTATCGTGAAGTAGCCACCAATTCCACTGCCTTTTGGGCAACACGCGTTCCGATCGCGATGCCCATGCCGCTCAATCCTGCGGCAATTATTATCCGGGGCGACAGATGTTCGATCATCGGCGTTTTGCCTTGTGTTCGGAATCCCATCACACCGCTCCAGCGACGCTCGACGGTAAAGTCGCAATCAGGTAGGATCACTTCCCGGAGTATGCGTTCCAGTGAACCCTGGATCAACGGCGTTATAGCATCATCGGTCGTGGTTTCGCCCACTTTGTCCAAGTGCCGCCCACCACCAAGCATTACCCGGCCTCGGTAGTCGCGGAAGTAGTAATAGCCTTCGTTCATGTGGAACGTCCCTTTCAACCGCAGGCCTGGAACAGCGGAGGTGAGAAGCACCTGCCCACGACCAGGCACCACATCAATACCCGGGAAAAGGCTGCTGGTGTAACCGTTCGTTGCCACAACAACAAAGCTGGCTTTCATCGCATTACCGTCCGACAGTCGAATTAACGCGGTATCGCCTTCGCTTACCAGCTCTGTCACGGTCTGCTGGAAACGGACATCCACGCCCATGGCGATGGTCTTGTTCAACAGGGTCCTCATCATCGCTCCCGTGTCGATGGGGCCTTCCAGGGCTGTGCGGGCAATATGCCCTGTGTTCAGGCCAAGGTCACTTTTCCGGGTTGTTCGCCATTCATAGGCAGGTTGGCTGAAGATCGGTAGCAGTGAGCGGTTCAGTTCATCGAACCGATCGGCCACCCGCGTGTACAGCGGATCACCTTCGGAATAAAGCTCATGGCCACCTGTAGACTCGAATCCGATGTTCTCATCCCCCAGCTCAGCGCGCATTTCTTGCAGACCCAGCCACCGCTCCTCAACCCGGGAAAGGGCGGCATCAAGCCCTTCGGCATCAATGTCCGCAAGGATCTCACTGGGACTGCCAAAACAAGCGAATCCTGCGTTTTTTACACTGGCTCCGGCAGGGTGGGGGCCACGCTCCAGCAATCGTACACGATGTGTTGGAAACCTCCGTTGGTAGTGCAATGCCGTGAATAGACCTGTGATGCCAGCACCGACCACGATAAGATCGATCTCCTCTTGAAAACTCTGCTGTTCCCAAATGCTGAACATCGGTTGGTTGGATCGGCAGCGTCTAGAACCAGCCCATCCAGCGCCAAAGTTGTCCTAAATTGCCGGTCCTTCCCAGGTATGTACCCGACCAAACGCATGATCGCGACTTCCGATATACATCCGTTGCGTTCTCTTGTCTTGTCCTTTGCCTCGTTCAACCGGTGGTCGAGAGCGAAAGTGCTCCTTCCATTCCTGCTGCTGACCGCCGCGCTCAGCGCGCAGGTGGACAATGTGTATGTCTACGGAACGGTGAAGGACTACACCACCAGCAAAAAACTGGATGGGGTCACGGTTACGGTGTACAAGAATGGTGGAAAGCTCGCTGAAGTGGTCACCAGCGCCAACGGCAAGTATGAATTCAACCTGGACTATGGCAGCGACTATAAGTTGACGTACAGCAAGTCAGGTATTATCAGTAAGAATATCAGTATCGATACCAAGAACATTCCCGAAGAAGAACGGGTAGGTGGCCACGGGATGAATGTGGAAATGACCCTCTTCCAAGAGTTGCCGGGTATCGACTTCAGCGTTCTGCAGCAGCCTATCGGAAAAGCCAAGTTCGACCCGGCGAGCAAAGAGGTAACCTGGGACCTTCAATACACAGAGCAAGTGCGTTCGGAGATCGCCCGTTTGATGAAGGAGTACGACGAGAAGAAAAAGCGCGAGGCCAATGCCGAAGAGGATTTCGCCAAGCTGATGTTGCAAGGGGATGCACACATGGCGAGCGGCGAATACGAAAAGGCCGTGGGGTCTTTCACAACTGCGCTGGGCTTGAAGGTTGGTGATCCGAAGGCAACCGCCAAACTGAGTGATGCCAAAATGAAGTTGGACGAGTTGGAGGCCGCAAAAAAGCGAACAGAAGGCTATGCCAACCTCATCAAAGAAGCGGATGCGTTGTTCACCAAAAAGAGCTACGAAGAATCAAAAGCGAAGTACGCTGCGGCTCTCGACATCAAAGAAGAAGAGGCCTACCCGAAACAACGCATGAAGGAATGCCAGGCCTTCATCGATGAACTGGCCAAGAATGCGGAAGCAGAGAAGAAGGCCAAAGAACTTGCGGAGAAGTACAAAGCCGCGATAACCGCTGCTGATGCCGCGTTCAAGGGGGAGAAGTTCGAAGATGCCCGTTCAAAATACCAGGTCGCTTCGGACATCAAGAGCGACGAGCAGTATCCAAAAGATCAGATCGCGTTGATCGCCAAGAAACTCGAGGACCTCGCCAAGAAGGCTGAGGACGATAAGAAGGCCAAGGAGCTTGAAGCCAAGTACAAAGCGGCGATCGTGGCAGCCGACGCGGCATTCAAGGCCACCAACTACGATCAAGCGAAAACGCGCTACAACGAAGCGTTGGAATTGAAGGCGGAGGAAAAATATCCCAAGGATCAACTTGCGGCCATCGACAAGAAGTTGGAGGAGTTGGCGAAAAAGGCCGAAGAAGAGAAGAGCGCCAAGGCGATGGAGGAGCGCTACAAAGCGGCCATCGCTGCTGCGGACGCTGCCTTCAAAGGAGACCAGTTCGATGAGGCGAAAGCCAAGTACAACGAAGCGTTGGTAGTGAAACCCAAAGAGAAGTACCCTACGGACCAGCTCGCCGCCATCGATAAGCGCATCTCCGATCGGGCGAAAAAGGCGGAAGAGGACCTCAAGAAGAAAGAACTCGATGACCAGTACAACGCGGCCTTGGCAACCGCGGATGCTGCCTTCCAAGGACAGAAGTGGGAGGAAGCCAAGGGCGGATACAATGCTGCGCTCAAGTTGAAAGCCACGGAGCGGTACCCCAAGGATCAGTTGGTGGCGATCGATAAAGCCATTGCTGATGCCTTGCGCAAAGCCGAAGAAGAAAAAGCACAGAAGGAGCTGGATGAAAAGTACCAAGCGCTGATCACCTCAGCGGACAAGCTTTTGACGGAACAGAAACTGGTGGACGCCAAGGCAAAGTACCAGGAGGCGGTTGTTGTAAAACGCACGGAGAATTATCCGAAAGAGAAGATCGCGGAGATCGATGTGCTCATTGCGGAAGCTGCCCGAAAAGCGGAAGAAGAGCGCAGGCAAAAGGAGCTGAACGACAAGTACGATGCGTTGATCACCAAAGCAGACAAAGCATACGACTCAAAGAAGTACGGCGATGCCCTGAACGACTATACCGATGCTTTGAAACTGAAAGCCGACGAACAGCATCCGAAAGACCAGATCGCCGACATCAACGGCCGAATGGATGCTGAAGCCAAAGCGAAAGCGGAAAAGGAGCGGCTTGAGCGTGAAGCCGCTGAAAAGGAAAAGCGATACAGTGATCTGATCACCGCTGCCGACCGTGCCTTTACTGGTATACAGTATGAGGAGGCGAAGACCAACTACTCGGACGCGCTTGGTGTAAAGCCTGGTGAGAAACACCCCACAACGCGCTTGGCAGAGATCGAGAAGATCCTGGCTGATCTCGCTGCAAAAAGCGAAGCGGATCGGTTGAAGGCCGAGCAAGAAGCGGCTGAACGCGCGCGCCTCGAAGCTGCACGTAGGCTGAAAGAGGAAGGCGCTGCGGCCGTGGAAGCGAGTTATCGAGAGGCCATCACGAAAGGGGATCTGGCCTTCACCGCAGAGAAATTCGATGACTCCCGTGCTCGGTTCACGGAAGCCCTGGCCATCAAGCCGGAGGAGAAATATCCGAAGGACCGACTCGAAGCCATCGAGAAGCTCCTTGCCGACCGTGAACGCGCGAAACTGGATGAAGAAGCGGCAGAAGCCGAACGCCGTCGGTTGGAGGAAGAACGACGCTTGAAAGAAGCAGCCGATGCCGAAGCTGCTCGACTTGCTGGTGATGATGATAAGGCCCGGGCAGCCGCGGAAAGAGCGAAGAACGAGCAATACCTGCGCATCATCGCGGAAGCGGACGCAGCCATGGGTGAAAAAACCTATGAGCAAGCCCGCGATGGCTACACCCAGGCGCTGGACATCAAGCCGGACGAGGTTTACCCCAAGAGCAAGTTGGAGCAGATCGAAAAGCTCCTGGCCGAGCAGGAGCGCTTGGCGCGTGAAGCCG
>JANNYL010000105.1:0-12943 GCA_031410075.1 Flavobacteriales bacterium | reverse complement strand
AAGAGATCCCCCTCAAGTCCTTCTACACCCGTGTTGACACCGAACCACTCGAACATGTGAAGTTCGGCGCGGGTGCACCTCCGTATTTGCGCGGCCCCTACGCCAGCATGTACGCCATCCGTCCGTGGACGATCCGGCAGTACGCGGGCTTCAGCACGGCCGAAGCGAGCAACGCCTTCTACCGCCGCAACCTGGCAGCCGGGCAAATGGGACTGAGCGTCGCCTTCGACCTCGCCACGCACCGCGGCTACGACAGCGATCACCCGCGGGTGACCGGCGACGTGGGCAAGGCCGGTGTGGCCATCAGCAGCGTGGAGGACATGAAGATCCTCTTCGACAGCATCCCGTTGGACAAGATGAGCGTGAGCATGACCATGAACGGCGCCGTGCTGCCCATCATGGCCTTCTTCATCGTCGCGGCGGAAGAGCAGGGCGTGAAACCGGAAGACCTGCAAGGCACCATCCAGAACGACATTCTCAAGGAGTTCATGGTGCGCAACACCTACATCTACCCGCCGGGGCCGAGCATGCGCATCGTGGGTGACATTTTCAGCTACTGCGCGAAGAAGATGCCCAAGTTCAACAGCATCAGCATCAGCGGCTACCACATGCACGAGGCGGGTGCGCCGGCGGATCTGGAGCTTGCCTACACGCTGGCCGATGGCATCGAGTATGTGCGCACGGGCATTGCGCAAGGCATGCAAGTGGATGAGTTCGCCAACCGCCTCAGCTTCTTCTGGGGCATCGGCATGGACCTCTTCATGGAAGTGGCCAAGATGCGCGCCGGTCGTTTGCTCTGGGCGAAGCTGTTGAAGGAGGTCGGAGCAACCAGCCCAAAGAGCCTTGCACTGCGCACGCACTGCCAGACCAGCGGCTGGAGCCTCACCGCGCAGGATCCCTTCAACAACATCGCGCGCACCACGGTGGAAGCGCTCGCCGCCGTACTCGGAGGAACGCAGTCGCTCCACACCAACTCGCTCGACGAGGCCATCGCACTGCCCACGGACTTCAGCGCCAAGATCGCGCGCGACACGCAACTCTACCTTCAGAAGAACAGCGGCATCACGAAGTGGATCGACCCGCTCGGCGGCAGCTACTATGTGGAAAGCCTCACGCACGAACTGGTCCACAAGGCATGGGCGCGCATCATGGAGGTAGAAGAGCTCGGCGGCATGAGCAAGGCCATCGAGACAGGTCTGCCGAAGATGCGCATCGAGGAAGCCGCCGCGAAACGTCAGGCCCGCATTGACACCGGCAAAGACAAGATCATCGGCGTGAACGCGTTCGTGACGGACGACGAGACGAAGATGGAGTTGAGGGAGGTGGACAACAGTGCGGTACGGGAGTCGCAGATCGAGCGCTTGCGGATCGTGAAGGATGTCCGCGATGAAGGGCACGTTGCAGCTTCACTGGCCGCCTTGACGCGTGCAGCGAAAGGATCGGAGAACCTGCTGGAACTGGCAGTCACTGCAGCGCGCCACCGCGCTTCGCTAGGCGAGATCAGCGACGCTCTCGAAAAAGTCTTCGGCCGTTATAGCGCCACCATCCGCAGCATCAGCGGTGTTTACTCAGCGGAAAGCATGCAAGACCCCGAGATGAAAGAGGCTATGCGCCTCGCCGATGAATTCGCCAAGGCTGAAGGTCGTCGCCCGCGCATCCTCGTTGCCAAGATGGGTCAGGACGGTCACGACCGCGGCGCCAAAGTGATCGCCACCAGCTTCGCCGATATCGGCTTCGACGTGGACATCGGCCCGCTGTTCCAAACGCCGCAGGAAGTGGCCAAGCAGGCCATCGAGAATGACGTTCACGTGCTCGGCATCAGCAGCCTCGCCGGTGGCCATAAGACCCTGGTGCCCGAGGTGATCAAGGAACTGCGCGAGACCTACAACCGTGGTGACATCCTGGTAGTAGCCGGTGGAGTGATCCCCCTGAACGACTATGCCTTCCTCAAGCAGGCCGGGTGTTTTGATGTCTACGGCCCGGGGACGAAGATCCCGGTGGCGGCGAAGGGGATCATTGTGAAATTGATGGGACGCAGAACCTGATCAAAACTGGCCCAATGGCGAGCCTTCGAGCCGGCACGCCCAACCATTCAATCAGATACTCGCAGGCAACATGGTGACCGGTGTGAAGACGTGGTAGAAGCACGCGAAAAAGGCGGAGGTGAATACGAAGCAGGTGGAGGCGATCTGGAAGTTGCACTTGACCAAACTTTGATCAGGTTTCGGGCCGAAAGGCTGGGATACTTTCCCCATATGAAGCTGAACAAGACCTGGCATCTGAAACACCCCATGCCGCTAAAAGCCACATTTGAGCAACGCGTGAACTGGCATTTGGAACACGTCAATTACTGCCAATGCCGGGGGATCCCAGAGAAGCTCGCTCAGCAGATGCGTGAGAAAGGGATCAAGGCTCCTTGATCGATGGATCGCGAATCGCTGGTTCTGTGCGATCTTCGCGCATTACCATCCCCATGCGCAACACACTGCTCCTCCTCTCGTTCAGCATCCTGTCCGTCGCACACGGCCAAGGGTCCTTCGCCACGGTGTTTGTAACGCCACCAACCAACGGTTGCAACGGTGTTTGGGCCGTGCAGATCACGAGCGTGTACTGCACCCCAACATCACCGTACACCTTCTTCATGGAGCCGAGTGGCTGCCTACAACTCGATGGCTGGGGCGAGCAAATGGGAAACTTCTTGATCCCCTTGTGCGCATTGCCCTGCTCCTTGACCGTAACCACCGGGGATGGCGTCACCTGCTCAGGTTCGACTTCGGATGCACCGATAGGTATCTCCGAGAACCAGATATCACAGGTCCGGGTCAACGTGCAAGGCGGGATCATCGACCTGGTCAGCGATACACCGCTACCTAGGCAGCAATTGCGGGTGATCGATATCAGTGGTCGTTTACAGCGGTCGGAACAACTTCCTGCAGGCCAACGGTGGAGCGTCCAGGCGCCGTCAACTCCAGGCGTGTACATCATCATCATCGATAGCGGTGAAAACATGGTGGTACGGCGTTTCGCGATCGGGCGGTGATCATTGATGATGTGTTGGTTGGTGTAAAGAATTGGAAGAAGCATGCGAAGAAGGCGGAGGTGAATGCGAAGCAGGTGGAGGCGATCGGGAAGTTGCATTTGAAATCGCTCTAGCGTCATGATGACCATCCGTACAATGCTGCCTTCGGATGTTCCCGCCGCGCACGTCATTCGTTTGCTTGTGCGGGAGAACCGCCTCAGCGATCCATCGGTGGTGACCGAGCAGGACTACCACGACTTCATGGCGCGCGATACGATGAGTTGGGTGCATGAGGAGAACGGTGTGATAACAGGCTTCTGCATGGTGGACCTGGAGAAGCGGAACCTGTGGGCGCTCTTCATGGCACCCGAGCACGAAGGCAAGGGCATCGGGCGCGCGCTGCACGATGAGATGCTTACGCGCTACTTCGAAAAACTGGACACGTTGAGGCTCACGACCGCACCGAACACGCGCGCCGCTGCCTTCTACCGCACCGCCGGCTACACCGAAGTGGGGCCGACACCGAACGGCAAGGAACTCATCTTTACCATCAGTAAGATCGCCTGACGCACATGGCCAAACTGAAAGTCGACCTCCACGACATCTTCAACAAAGGCAAGGACATCGACCGTGCGTTGAACGACATCATGGAAGAGGCCATGGAGAAGCGGATCCCGTTGGTGGAGATCATCCCCGGCAAGGGCAGCGGGCAGTTGAAGAAGAAGGTGATCCGTTTCCTTCAGCAGTCGCACATCAAGAAGATGTACCACCGCATCGACAAGGACCGCGACAACTTCGGAAGGTTGTTCGTGCACTTCAAGCACTGAGACCTTCACCAGAACATAGGGCGCTTGGTTTCACTTTCGTCCTATTGCTTGAACAACTTGAACGTGTTGCGGGAATTGCCGGAGTTCACCATCAGGAAGTACACCCCATTGGGCAACACGGAAAAGTCCTGCTCTTCGATATGCTTTCCGCTCCAGCGCACACGGCCGGTTGCATCAAGCAATTGCAGGCCCGGATCGTAAGGCATATTGAATAACGCAATGTGATCCACGAAGGGATTAGGGCCAACTACTTGTTGACGTGTGGCACTCATGTCGGATAAGCCACTGCTTATATCCCAAGTGATGATGCAAAAACCGCCGCCGCCCACACCGCCGGGCGAGCCTATGCCGTTACCACCACCACCGCCACCGTAGGAGCCTCCGTTATCTTCTGGATCGGTGACGGCGCAATTCACATCACTGAAGCCTGCCCCCTTGCCGCCATTGCCGCCAGGTGCGCCACCACCGGTGCCACCCGCACCACCGGGCGTGAAACAATTGTTCCCGTTCCATGCGATGGTATTGCCTCCTAGCCCGCCATTGCTTAGCGCACCCGCTGCGCCGCCACCACCGCCACCGAAATAGGTGTAGTAACCGCCGCCGCCAGTACCGCCGGTCCTGTTCACTTGGCCACCCATACCAACACCACCAGCACCACCGCCACCGATATTGGGATTGGGCACTTGCGTACCATTGCTACCTGCACCGGCCAGTATGCCAAGTCCGCCTACGATAGTGGCCAATCCACTGCCACCTTCACCAACAACTACCGGATATGAAGTGCCGGGAGTCACATTGAATGTGCCACTGGCAAAACCACCACCACCACCACCGCCGCTACCATTAGTGCCACCATTGCCACCTGCACCTACGGCCTGAACCGTGATCGAGCTGACTCCAACGGGCACAACGAACGAACCCGAGACCGTGAAAACGGCCTGTGCGATCACACCAATGGTGAGGAAGGCGAGAAGCAGGAGGATGGTTGCTCGGAACATGGTTGGTGGTTGATGATCGTTAGCTCTGGAAGGAGATACTATTTACCAAAGGCGGCGTGGTAGACGACGAAAGCTAAGCGACCAACTCCCCTTCCCACTCACGGATCTTTGCTTCGTTCAATTTCACGAAGCTATCGAAGCCATCCGCCTTGCTCATTTCCAGAGAACGTTTCGCGGCTTCGATGGCTTCCTTTTTCAGGCCGTTGGCCGCAAAAAGCAACGAGAGTGTGCGCACAGTGAAGAACTTTGGTTCCGCCTCAACGCTCTTCTTAGCCCATTCCAATGCCAGTGGCAGGCGCACACCGCGATCCAGGCAGAAAGCGGCAGCATTGTGGTAATTACCAGGTGTGGCGTCGGATTCTGCGAGTGCCTCATCAATATTCTTCAGCGACTGCTCGGTAGCTGGGGCTTCGACCGTGAATGACACGCGCGTATTCTCCCAAGCGAAGAACAACGTTGCGGCATCGGTTGTGAGGTGATCGAAACCGATGGTGAACGTCTCGATGAACGGGATCTCTTGCACAGGCAAGGTGATCGAAAGCACGTTCTGACTTTCGTCGTATGGCGCGAATAGAATAGACTTATTGGTCTTGTTGAAGACCACCGTCCAGCTATCGGCACCGGGGATAGTGAGCAGGGCGTATTGACCAGCCGGAATAGAAGTGCCGTTGATGACAACCGGTGCTTCCAACGTGATGTAGCTACCAGCGTTTGCAGCCGTGCGCCACACTTCGCCATAGGGTACCAACGCACCGAAGATCTTACGACCCTTCGCGCTCGGACGGGCATATGATACCTTAACGTCGGTGACACCAATGGTCTGTTCGACGGTGGCCTTGGGGCTGTGGAGCGGGAGTTTGGTGATGATCATGGGTTGGGTTTGCGTGCGTCGAAACTAGGTCCCATCGGACTGGATCAAGATAATGTGGTTCAAACCCAATGGGTGCCCGAGTTCACCAGGGACCTGCACAATATTCGCCGACGATCAGGGCCTCGTGGCGAACCATAAGTGGTGCTTTGTGCCTTTCAACCCATGAGCGTGCACTTTCACCTCATCCACTTTGAAACCGACTTTGCCCAAGCGCTTGGTGAACGGACCGTCGGGATCAGTAGACCAGATCGCCAAAACACCGTGTGGTCGCAAAGCAGCGTATGCCGCATACAAACCTGTGAGCGAATAGATCCTGCTATTCGCCGGTTGGGTAAGGCCCACGGGACCGTTGTCGGTATCGAGCAGGATCGCGTCGAAACCATTTCGCTCTTTGCGGATCACCTGGGCCACATCCTCGATACGAACGATCGCGCGCTCGTCCAACATCGGATCACCGGATCGCGCACCCATCGGCCCGCGGTTCCATTTCACCACTTCGGGCACCAGCTCCGCAACAACGATCTGCGCTTTCGGGCCCGTGTGTTTCAAGGCGGCGGCCAGAGTGAATCCCATACCCAATCCGCCAACCAGCACACGCGCCGTTTGCGGTTGCTTCACACGCTTCAATGCCAATTCCGCAAGCGCATCTTCCGAACCATGCACTGCAGTGGTCATCAGATCACCACCGATGCCGACCACCTCGATCGTGAACTCGTTATCCCGCTGGTAGAAGCGCAGTTCGCCTCCTTTGTTAGGGATCTGGGCAGTATCCAATAAGGTGTTGATCCTCATTCGCATTTCATGGCGCTCTTGTCCGATGAGCGAACGGAAGCGAGGGCGCAAGGTCCACAGAAAACTGCGATCCACAAGACCCATGTAAAGTCGACGTCTCGCTGAATGGCTCAACCGCAGGTCTCACTGCCACAAACCAGTCAGCCAGACAGCGATTGATCCTACATTCACGTCTCCATGCATGAACAATGCACGCTATTGGCCGGAGTGTTCACGATGACCGCTTCTAGAACATTGATGGGAGCCTGTCTTCACATCCTGCTTTTCGCCGCGGGGATGTTTATCAGCGTGCCGAAAAGCCATGGCCAGCTCGTTCTGAACGAGGCATGCTCCAAGAATGTGTCTTCACTCGAAGATGGTTTCGACCATTTCCCGGATTGGATCGAGCTATACAACGCCGGTGCTTCTTCTTTGGAGTTGGGCACATATTTTCTGAGCGATGACGCCAACGAACTGGGCAAATGGTCGCTTCCACAAGAGACATTGGCACCTGGTCAATACCTCGTGCTTTTTGAAGGGAATAACAACAGCGATGGGCACCACTTCAACTTCCACCTATCACAAGATGGGGAAACCGTTTATCTGAGCAACAATGCGATCGAAGTTGTTGCGGTGTTGGAAATTCCATTTCTACGCCACGACCATTCCTATGGTGGTTGGTGGAATTCATCTAGCGCGGGATTCGTTTTCACTATCCCTACCCCCGGCGCAGCGAACAACACAACCGGATATCTGGGCTATGCGTCAGACCCTCAATTCGATCACGCGCCTGGGTTCTATCAGGAGGCACAATCGATAGCGATCATCGGGACCATGGGAACCGACCTGCACTTCACCGTTGACGGAAGCATACCCAACTTCACGTCCACTTCAGCGGTTACGGCTGTGGCAATTACATCCACAGTCGCGTTGAAAGCCATCGCATACGGCGACTCCTTGGTCCCTTCGAACGTGGTCGTTGGTACATACCTCATCAACGAACACATCGACCTGCCGGTTGTCTCACTTTCCATGGATCCGGACAGCATGTTCAACGAGGAACTTGGGATCTACATGCTAGGACCCGAAGCAGACACCGTCTATCCGTTCTGGGGCGCAAACTTCTGGGATGAACGTGGGATCGAAGTACACTTCGAATACTTTGATGAACAAGGCCTGCGCGGTGTCGATCAGGAACTGGAACTGCGCATCCACGGTGGTCGAGCCTCGCGCAATAAGCCGCAACGCCCTCTGCGACTTACGGCGCGCGATGATCTGGGAGACGATCTGATCCGCTATCCCTTCTTTCCAGAACGGCCAGAGGTGAACGAATTCAAGCGGCTTATCCTAAGAAACTCTGGTGCGGACTGGTGTTTGGCGCACTATCGTGATGGACTCTTCCACCAGGTCTCCCTGCACAACGACCTCAACATCGACGAGCTGGCGTTCAAACCATCCGTAGTGTTCATCAATGCACAGTACTGGGGGATCATGAATATCCGCGAGCGCATCGATGAAGACCACCTCGCCATTGACTATGGCGCGGACCGCGATGACCTGTTGCTGATGGAAGAAGAGAATCTCTCCATACAAGGCGACACCATGCACTTTCATGACTTGAAGGAATACATCCACACGCATGACATGAACGACCCGGTACACTTCGCGTATGTCGAGAGCTTATTGGACATCCCGAGCTTCATGGACTACTTCGCATTGGAAATGTTCGCGGGTAATGCCGACTGGCCCTCGAACAATTTGAAATACTGGAAACCGTCCATAACCGAAGGCAAATGGCGCTACCTTATGTACGATATGGACGCCACGATGAACGTGTTCGGTTGGATCCCGATGGACTTCGACATGTTCTATTGGACCTATGTGCATCGCGCAGGATTCGTACACGCGGAGATCTTTCGGAGTTTGATGAACAACGCCGAATTCAAGCGCGGCTATCTCAATCGCCTTGCGGACCTGATGAACACGAGCTTATCGCCAGAACGGTTCAATGCTGAGTCGGAATTGATCAAAGATCTGATCGACGGTGAGGTGGAACGGCATTTTCAGCGTTGGGGGATCTGGTTGGAGACGTGGCATTACCATGTGGATTCGTTGATCCCCACCTTTGCTCAACTACGACCGGACATCATGCGGCAGGACATATTGGAATGGTACCAGTTCGCCAATAAAACATCACTGCGATTCGAGGTATTCCCACCAAACGCCGGTCGTATCCACATCAACACGATCGAGCCAGAAATTCCGTTCACCGGGGTCTACTTCAACGGCAACGATATAGACATCACGGCGATCAGCAACGAGGGCTACCGCTTCGACCATTGGGGTATCCCTGAGGAAGAGGAACGGCGTTCGAACAGTTCGCATGTACGAAAGTCGTTCGTGAACGACGGCACGGTCACGGCCTATTTCCAACGCCAAGGTGAAGAACTGGTCGCATATCCCGATCCGTGGACGGATGAATTGACATTGAGCCTGAACTCGGAGAGCGAGGGATCCGCAGTGATCAACATCATCGATGCACAAGGGCGATCGGTGTACACATTGAAAAGGTCGACTTCGCAAGGGATCAACGCGGTTCGTTTCAACGCGGCGGATTTGTCCGCCGGCATGTATACGATCGAGGTGCTGGAGAGCGAAAAAAGAAGTGTGGTGAAGGCCGTGAAAATGGATCGTTGAAAGCGTTTTGCTCCGCGATCGTTATCGTGCATCTCCGTATATCACGATTCACGTTCTCTGGAACATTGATCCGCACATTGCGCTTTTTCCTGATGCCGTTCGTGACCGACAACTCCACCATCAATACAGCCACATTGGCACTATTCGTACGATGGGGTAAGAACCACGGCGAATCCTTGCTGGTTCAAGAAGATCAGCACATTCCTGCGCCCGGCTCAACTCACCCTATATTCGTTACTCTCTTCGGTGGCAGATACAGGTAACCGGCATGGTTATCCCTGAACTGGAAAGCGTTAACGCACTGCTCGAATGGGAAACCGCAAGAAGACATTGATCCTTACTCAACCCGCTCCGAAGGAGGGAACCGCGTTCATCAAGGTGCGCTTGGACGCTCGTACCGTGGTTCACCTGAAAAGTTTGAAGGCTTTCGCTTTTTGGAAGGGCAAGTATCCCAACGCAGAGGTCATCGATTGATCCAACACGGTAGAATGCGTTCGGTCCAAGACTGGTGTGGAAGTTCCGACCTTCGATCAGCCATTGGTGCGTTCTTTCGGATGGCGAACATTTCCACCCTACTTCAGTTTACTCATCGTGATCATTAGATCGTCCCGCTTGGCCCGCGCTGAGCGTTCTATGAACGGATCTCGCGCCAGCATACGCGCAAACGCAGGAACAATGCCTGAAACAAAAGCGAAAGTCACGTGGCGTCAAGCGTTCGTGCGATTCATTTGGCCGCGACGTAAAAACGTACTGATCGGTCTTCTTTTGATCGTGATCAGTCGCGCGGCCGGAATGGTATTGCCTGGTTCCACGAAGTACTTGATGGATGATGTGGTAGCCAACCACGACATAGGCATGCTCAAAGTGCTCTTGATCGCCGTAGTTGTGTCCTTGATCGTGCAGAGCATCACGAGCTATGCGCTCACTCAGTTGTTGAGCGTGGAGGCACAACTCCTGATCAGCCAACTGCGCACGCAGGTTCAGCGCAAGATCCTCTCGTTGCCGCTTGGCTTCTTCGATAACACGAAGAGTGGTGCGTTGGTGAGCAGGATCATGAGCGATGTGGAAGGCGTTCGAAATCTGGTTGGCACCGGCTTGGTGCAATTGGTCGGCGGCACGCTTACAGCGGTAGTGTCGTTGGTCTGGCTCATCCATATCAGCCCGATGATGACACTTTACACCCTTGTGCCCGTGTGCATTTTCGCGTTCATAGCCATCAAGGCTTTCGCCAAGATCCGACCCATTTTCCGCACACGGGGAGTGATCAATGCGGAAGTCACGGGCCGTTTGACCGAGACACTGAACGGCGTACGCGTGATCAAAGGTTTTGGTGCTGAAGAACAAGAGAACAAGGCTTTCGAAAAAGGCGTGCAGCGACTGTTCGACAATGTGAAGACAAGCTTGACGACCACTTCATTGATCAGCAGTATTTCAACCCTGCTCCTTGGGTTGGCAAGCGCCGGCGTCATGGGTATCGGGGCCTCCATGATGGTGGATAATGAACTGAGCACGGGTGATTTCCTACAGTTCACCGTGCTACTGGGGTTCATGATCGCACCGATCGTACAGATGAGCAATATCGGGAGTCAATTCACAGAGGCTTTCGCTGGATTGGACCGCACGGAAGAGATCATGAACATGGAACCCGAAGATCATCCGGAGGAACGTCCCATTGTGCTGGACAAGGTCCGCGGTGATTTCAAATTCGAGAACGTGTCCTTCGCCTATGAGGAAGGCAAGGAGGTGGTGCATGACATCAGCTTCGATGCGCCTGCGGGATCAGTTACGGCGTTGGTAGGCACAAGCGGCTCTGGCAAAACCACGATAGCGAGTATGGCGGCTACGTTCATCACACCCTCAAGCGGGCGCATCACCTTGGATGGAAAAGATCTGAGCCAAGTGAATCTTGCGAGCTTCCGGCAACACTTGGGCGTGGTATTGCAAGACGATTTCTTGTTCCAGGGAACGATCCGCGAGAACATCCTCTTCCCACGACCGAACGCAACGGAGGAGCAACTGCAACAGGCCGTGAAGGCGGCGTACGTGAACGAATTCACCGACCGATTCGATGAGGGCTTGGACACGGTGATCGGCGAACGCGGTGTGAAGCTGAGCGGTGGGCAGCGCCAGCGCGTAACGATCGCAAGGGCGATCCTTGCTGATCCTAAAGTGATCATTCTGGATGAGGCCACCAGCAATTTGGACACTGAAAGCGAAGCACTGATCCAGCAAAGCCTGAACCAGTTGATGAAAGACCGTACAACATTCGTGATCGCGCACCGCCTAAGCACCATTCGCCAAGCGGATCGGATCCTGGTGATCGAAAATGGCCGCATCGCCGAACGCGGTACCCATGACGAATTGATCGCGAAGAAGGGCCGCTATTTCGATCTGTACACCTACCAAGCACGGATCTGATCCATGATGATGCGCTGAAAGCGCTGTCTTGTGTAGACTTGTCGTGGCGTGGTCAATTGAACTTACCATCACCTCATTCCCATGGCTTCTTTCGACATCATCAGCAAGGTTGATCCACAAACGTTGGACAACGCGATCAACAGCGCAAAGCGCGAACTCGAAACGCGTTACGACCTGCGTGGTAGCAACAGCACCATCGAATTCAACAAGAAAGACCTAGTGATCAAGGTGGGCACCGAAGACCACTTGAAGCTTGATTCCATCATCGACATCCTGCTGGAGCGAAGTACCAAGCAGAAGATCGATGTGAAGAGTTACGACCTCAAGGAAGAGCCCCAGCCCAGCGGAAAGTTGCTGTACAAGACGATCAAGATCCAGAACGGCATCGAGCGAGAGAAAGCGAAGAAGATCATCAAAGCGATCAAGGACAGCGGCCTCAAGGTGCAACCGCAGATCATGGACGAAATGATCCGTGTGAACGGTAAGAAATTCGATGACCTTCAGGCGGTCATGGAGCTTTGCCGCACAACGGATTTCGAAGTGCCGCTGCAGTTCGAGAACATGAAGAGCTGATCACTCAACCACGGAAACGCACCATCACGGCGTTGCCTTTTTCCTCTCGTCTTGTTTCGAGCCGGTCTTTGAGGGCACTCACCAAAGAGGAGAGCGAAGTATGACCGTAGCTGCGCGGATCGAACCCTGGATCCAATCTGCGCAACGCCTGCCCCATGATACTAAGAGATGCTTCTTCCTCATCCCCTTTGGCAATATCGAACGCCTTGCGGAGTTTGCGCATCAGGTCCGTGTTCTGAGAAAGCGAGCTAAGGACAGGCTTTGCAGCTGATGCACCACGCTTCCCGATCACTGGCTTTCGCTCAGGTGCGCGCGGCTCTTCCTGCACATCCAGGTTCTCAACGTAGATGAACCGATCACAGCCTTTTACAAAAGCTTCAGGCGTCTTCTTCTCCCCTACTCCGGTCACGTAAAGACCTCCCTCGCGCAAACGTGTTGCGAGACGGGTGTAGTCGCTGTCGCTGCTCACGATGCAAAAGGCATCCACACGGTCGCTGTGGAGAATATCCATCGCATCAATGATCAACGCACTGTCCGTGCTGTTCTTTCCCTTGGTATAGCCGAACTGTTGCACGGGCTGAATAGCGTTCGCGTTCAAGAGCTCCTTCCACCCGGCCATACCCATCGTTGTCCAATCGCCATAAATGCGGCGAATGGTGATAGCCCCTTGCTTGCTCACTTCCTCGATAATGGAACCAATGCGCTTGGGCTGGGCGTTATCACCATCGATCAGCAGGGCGATGGTAACGTCGTTGATCTTCTTCATACG
>JANNYL010000104.1:0-9528 GCA_031410075.1 Flavobacteriales bacterium | reverse complement strand
GCCTTGCGGCTGACCTCTCCTCTTAACCTTCCAGCACCGGGCAGGTGTCAGGCCTTATACGTCATCTTTCGATTTCGCAAAGCCATGTGTTTTTGTTAAACAGTCGCCTGAGCCTTTTCATTGAAACCCACCGAAGTGGGTACCGCTTATTCCGAAGTTACGCGGTTAATTTGCCTAGTTCCTTAGCCACGGATCACTCGAGCGCCTCAGGATACTCTCCTTGACTACCTGTGTCGGTTTGCGGTACGGGCGGCGCGTATCTAGAGCTTAGAGGTTTTTCTCGGAAGTATGATTAAGGTCAATGCGATCAGCCGAAGCTTCACGCTACTGTCGGGTTTCAGCAACACCGGTGGATTTACCTGCCAGCGCTATACCTACACCCTTTACCGTCCTATTCCGTCAGGACGGAGACCGTTCACTCCTTCGTCACCCCATCGCAATACGCGTCGGTTCTGGAATATTGACCAGATGTCCATCAGCTTCGCCTATCGGCTACACCTTAGGTCCCGACTAACCCTGATCCGATTAACGTTGATCAGGAAACCTTGGTCTATCGGCGGGCATGTTTTTCACATGCCTTATCGTTACTTATGCCTACATTTTCTTTTCCGGACGCTCCAGCATGTCTTACAACACACCTTCTACGCAGACCGGAATGCTCTCCTACCGCTCCTTACGGAGCCCACAGCTTCGGTGGTATGCTTGATGCCCGATCATTATCCATGCCGGACCGCTCGACTAGTGAGCTGTTACGCACTCTTTAAATGAATGGCTGCTTCCAAGCCAACATCCTAGCTGTCAATGCAGTCCGACCTCGTTAGATCAACTTAGCGTGTACTTAGGGACCTTAGCCGATGGTCTGGGTTTTTTCCCTTTCGCGCACGGACCTTAGCACCCATGCGCTCACTCCCGGATAATTATGTCATGGCATTCGGAGTTTGTCCGGGTTTGGTAGGCGGTGAAGCCCCCTAGCCCGATCAGTAGCTCTACCTCCATAACTGTACGTCCGAGGCTGCACCTAAATGCATTTCGAAGAGTACGAGCTATCTCCCAGTTTGATAAGCCTTTCACCCCTAATCACAGCTCATCCGAAGACTTTTCAACGTCTACCAGTTCGGACCTCCATTCCGTGTTACCGGAACTTCATCCTGGCCATGGTTAGATCACTCAGGTTTCGCGTCTGCCGCCACTGACTAAGCGCCCTGTTAAGACTTGCTTTCGCTTCGGCTACGGGGCTTAACCCCTTAACCTTGCCAGTGACGAGCAACTCGTAGGCTCATTATGCAAAAGGCACGCCGTCATCCCCGAAGGGACTCCGACCGCTTGTAGGCGTACGGTTTCAGGTTCTATTTCACTCCTCTGTTCGAGGTGCTTTTCACCTTTCCTTCGCAGTACTGGTTCGCTATCGGTCTCTCAGCAGTATTTAGCCTTGGCGGATGGTTCCGCCGGATTCAGACAGGATCTCACGTGTCCCGCCTTACTCAGGATACCACTAGGTAGCAGATACATGCCGTGTACGGGACTATCACCCGCTATGGTCCAACTTTCCAGAAGGGTTCCACTATGTATCTACAGTCCACGTTGTGGTCCTACAACCCCGATCGCGCCTAAACGCTCTCGGTTTGGGCTGTCCCCTGTTCGCTCGCCACTACTGGGGGGATCACTGTTTTGTTTTCTTTTCCTCTAGGTACTTAGATGTTTCAGTTCCCTAGGTTTGCTCCCTTTCGGGTGACTGGTCTTCAACCAGCCGGGTTGCCCCATTCGGAAATCCGCGGATCACAGGATATTATGCTCCTCCCCGCGGCTTATCGCAGCCTATCGCGTCCTTCATCGCCTCTGAGAGCCAAGGCATCCACCGTACGCCCTTAGTAACTTTTCAACTTTCTGTGGTAATACTTAATGAACCGATCTCTCGGTCTGTTTTGGTCGGTCTAACAATAAGTCAAAGAACGGAATGCCCGGGTGGGCGCGGTGGAGAATATCGGAGTCGAACCGATGACCTCCTGCTTGCAAAGCAGGCGCTCTAGCCAGCTGAGCTAATCCCCCGTTCCCTATCCCTGGTAGTCCTGCGCAGATTTGAACTGCGGACCTCTACATTATCAGTGTAGCGCTCTAACCAACTGAGCTACAGGACTAGGAGACGGTCACGGAAAATACCGTTTCTGTATCATCTATCTGAGAAAGCGAGGCCGCAGGGCATTGCTGCCTTGCAAAGAACCTGTCAAGAGTTATCCTCTAAAAAGGAGATGTTCCAGCCGCACCTTCCGGTACGGCTACCTTGTTACGACTTAGCCCCAGTCACCGATTTTGCCCTAGGTAGCTCCTTGCGGTCACCAACTTCAGGCACCCTCGGCTTCCATGGCTTGACGGGCGGTGTGTACAAGGCCCGGGAACGTATTCACCGCATCATGGCTGATATGCGATTACTAGCGATTCCAGCTTCACGGAGTCGAGTTGCAGACTCCGATCCGAACTGAGACGAGTTTTGGAGATCAGCATCTGGTCACCCAGTAGCTTCCCTTTGTTGCTCGCCATTGTAGCACGTGTGTAGCCCAGGACGTAAGGGCCGTGATGACTTGACGTCGTCCCCACCTTCCTCACCGCTTACGCGGGCAGTTCCGTTAGAGTCCCCGGCATTATCCGCTGGCAACTAACAGTAGGGGTTGCGCTCGTTATGGGACTTAACCCGACACCTCACGGCACGAGCTGACGACAGCCATGCAGCACCTCGCAAATTGTCCGAAGAAGAGGATGTTTCCACCCCTGTCAACTTGCGTTCGAGCCCTGGTAAGGTTCCTCGCGTATCATCGAATTAAACCACATGCTCCACCGCTTGTGCGGGCCCCCGTCAATTCCTTTGAGTTTCAATCTTGCGATCGTACTCCCCAGGTGGATCACTTAACGCTTTCGCTAGGAGACTGACCGTATATCGCCAATCTCGAGTGATCATCGTTTACGGCGTGGACTACCAGGGTATCTAATCCTGTTCGATCCCCACGCTTTCGTGCCTCAGTGTCAGTTTCGCTTTCGTGAGCTGTCTTCACTATCGGTGTTCTGTGCCATATCTAAGCATTTCACCGCTACACGGCACATTCCGCCCACGTCAAGCGTACTCAAGAGCGACAGTATCAATGGCAATTTTACGGTTAAGCCGCAAGATTTCACCACTGACTTATCGCCCCACCTACGCACCCTTTAAACCCAATGAATCCGGATAACGCTTGCACCCTTCGTATTACCGCGGCTGCTGGCACGAAGTTAGCCGGTGCTTATTCCTCCGGTACCGTCAACCTAGGACACGTCCTAGGGTTTC
Source organism: Flavobacteriales bacterium (assembly GCA_031410075.1). Classification (GTDB taxonomy): domain Bacteria; phylum Bacteroidota; class Bacteroidia; order Flavobacteriales_F; family PHOS-HE28; genus PHOS-HE28. The sequence continues at coordinate 6,215 of JANNYL010000104.1, read as the reverse complement.
TTCCCGGTTAAAAGCAGTTTACAACGCGTAGCGCCTTCTTCCTGCACGCGGCATGGCTGCGTCAGAGTTGCCTCCATTGCGCAATATTCCTCACTGCTGCCTCCCGTAGGAGTCTGGTCCGTGTCTCAGTACCAGTGTGGGGGATAACCCTCTCAGGCCCCCTAACGATCGTAGCCTTGGTGAGCCGTTACCTCACCAACTAGCTAATCGTGCGCATGGCCATCCTATACCGCCGGAGCTTTGAAAGTCAGGTGATGCCACCCAACTTATTATGGGATATTAATCCGGATTTCTCCGGGCTATCTCCCAGTATAGGGCAAGTTCCATACGTGTTACGCACCCGTGCGCCGGTCGCCACCAATGTATTGCTACATCGTGCTGCCCCTCGACTTGCATGTGTTAAGCCTGCCGCTAGCGTTCATCCTGAGCCAGGATCAAACTCTCCATTGTAATGTGAGTTGTGATCTGACTCTTTGACTAAATCTTTCTAATTGATCTTTCGATCAAAAAGAACCTTGCTGTTCTCAGAATAGACAATACGTCAAAGAACGTTATCAGAGCGGGCCTAAGCCCGGTTCCAAGTCAGTCGTTCAGTACCTTTCGCGTTCATAGAACGTGGTCGTTTTTGCGGAAGGGGTGGCAAAAGTATCTTTTTTCACTGATCTACAAGCTTCTGTTGAAAATTTCTCTTCAACCGCTGCTTTGCTTTCACCAAACCTCCCCATGACCGGGGGCACTTCAAAGAACGTCCCTGTGTAAGGGGGCGCAAATGTAACCGGATGTCCTTTACCTCCAAACATGTGGGCAACATTTTTTTAATACCCGCACTTATGGGGTGCTCGAAGACACAGGTAACACCTTGCCGTTAAACAGTTTGTGGCCTTCCAAAATAAATTGGGCAACGTAGGCTCCCATGCTACTTGTGCCTACTTGAGCGGTGTAACCGGGGAAAGCTGCTCGAAGCATATCGGTATCCACCGCACCAATACAGAGGCAATTGACGCGAACACCCAGATCCTTGAACTCCTCGGCCATGCACTCGGTGACATTAGCAAGAGCGGCTTTACTGGCGCTATAGGCAAGTAAGCCCTGGAATTTGGCGCTGCCTTGAAACCCGCCCATGCTTCCAATGTTCACGATATGGCCGGGAATTTCGCCCTGAAGCGCTGGCAACAAAGCTTGAGCTAACAAGACCGGCGCGAATACATTGGTTTGAAAAAGGCTGCCCATGTCCTTTTCCGTCCATGAGCCGAAAGGTCGGGTGATCAGAAGGCCTGCATTGTTGATCAACCCATGAACACGCCGACCCGCAACAGAGCGCAACAACAGTTCAACAGCGTTCGGACCGGTGATATCGAGCACCATGATCTCTACGCCCCCCCCTGCTTCCTTATACAGGGAGTTCAGTTCTTCGGCAGAGCGCCCTATTGCAAGGACGGAGCAACCATGCTCTTTCACCAACGCCAAGGTGGTAGCCCTGCCGATCCCCTTGCTCGCACCTGTCACGACCACAAAGCGTTGTTCGGATGGATCCATGATCATTTGCGCTTTCGCTTGGCTTTGCGGGCCTCTTTCCGTTCCAATTCAAGTCGCGTGCGTTCGCGCACCTCTGGATCGAAGAGATCACCCAAGTTGTTCATTTGCCGCAGGATCCATCCGCTGCGCGAACTGCCCGAGCACGCACTGCGCTTCCGCGGCAATGGCAGAACAGCGGCGATCTGTGCAGCCTGGCTCGCGGATATTTCAGCTGCACCCCGGTTGAAGCACGAATGCGCGATCGTTTCCACGCCGAACCGACCCTTTCCCGTTTCGGCGATGTTGAGGTAGACTTCGACGATGCGCTGTTTGCTCCAAAGAAGTTCGATGAGGATGGTAAACCAAGCCTCCGCCCCTTTCCGCAGGTATGTGCGACCTGGCCAACAGAACGCGTTCTTCGCGGTCTGCTGGCTGAGCGTGCTCGCTCCTTTAGTCCGCTTACCCTTTTTCCGAACGTTGTATTCGTAGGCCTTGCGCATGGCCTCCAGATCGAACCCGGAATGATCGAAAAACTTCTGATCCTCCGCGGCGATCACTGCCATGGGCATTGAATGGGCGATCCGTTCGAACGGTACCCAAGTGCGTTGCACCGCCCCTTGTTCGTTGGCCTGTTGAACCATGATCCACGTGACCGGTGGCGGGAATACACGAAGCACCAATACCCAGAGAACGCTTATGGTGGCGATCCAGAAGATGCAGGCGCCTAGGAAAGTGAACACGCGTTTCATACTGAGCCGACGAATGTAGGACTGGACTGAAGGCCGATATGAAATGAAGAACGGGACCCTCAAGTCCCGTTCTGATCGGCTTATCAAGCAAGCTAGACCGGCTTCTTCCGAACAATGAAGTGGTGAGCGATCAATGCTGCACCTGCGCACAAAAGCACCATGATGAAATAAGGAAGCGGGGTATCACCCATATCCCCATCCATCCCGCTCTGAGGCATGTTGACATCCATGAGATACCCAAGAAACAAGCCCAAGCCTACACCCAACAACACGAGTCCATTACGTAGGTTTCTGAAGGCAAGATCTTTGGGAGAAAGATTTCCCAGGTCCATTCCTTTCTCGATCATGGCCATGCGCTGGCGGTGCTTGCTGGTGACCGTGATGTAAACAATGCCAAAGATCATGGCGAACATGGCAATGGGTATGATGATTTCGTGTTGTTCCATGGTGTGATTTGTTGCTCATCTGACGCGACGACTTCGTTGCTGGTTACAAAGTCCCGGCAGATATCCATCAGCTCTGGAATTTGGCACTTGTGCAAATTGAACTACTGGCTCTAAAAAACCTCACCTTGTAACCTCAGCGCAGTGAAGAGGCGTCCCATGGGTGCGCGATCGAACGTGACCGAACAAGAAGCCATAGCCAAAAGTCGATCCGGCGACCATGTAGCGTTCGCGTGGATCGTGAAGGAGTACAAGCACATGGCATATACAGCGGCTATGCGGGTACTTCGGAATCGGGAGGAAGCTGAGGAAGTAACCCAGGACGCCTTTGTGAAAGTCTATCAGAATCTGGGCGGTTATGAGGGTACTTCAAAATTCACCACATGGTTGTTCAGTATTACCTACCGAACAGCGATCTCCAAGCTGCGTGCGCGGCGCACTTCAACAAGCGACTTGGATGATGTTCCAGAAGCCGCAGCCGCGGGACTGGATCAAGCAAACGCAGAACTTGGGGATCGTCGCGCTGCACTTGAATACGCGCTTGGCCAATTGACACCGGAAGATGCTTCCATAGTAAGCTTGTTCTACCTTCACGAGCAGAACGTGGAGGAGATCGTAACCACTACAGGTTTGTCAGCGTCGAATGTGAAAGTGAAGTTGCACCGAAGTCGGAAAAAGTTGTTCGAGATCCTACATGAACATTTAAAAGAAGAGGTATGGACGCTCCAAGAGGATTGAACTCACCTGAAGCCGACAAGGCGCTTCGTGACCTGTTCAAACAGTCAGGACAACTGTCAGCGCCGGAAGGATTGGATGCGCGGATCCTACAGAGGATCGCAGTAACAACTCAACCTGTGCCTAAAGCAGAACCTCCGCTTCTGCCCCGCTGGGTATGGGTAGCCGGAGCTATTTCGGTTGCAGCTATCGCCTTGATCCCGGGTGGAAATACTGGAGCAACTTCTCGGTGGACCCAATGGATCCCTGCGATCCAACTTGATGGGCTGCTTTCCTCCCCGTGGCTATTGATGGCCTTGGCAACCGGAACTTGCCTCTTGGCCCTGGATTCCCTTTTAGGCAAGCGACGCCTTGCCCTTGAGCGCTACTGATCAGACCAGATCCATTGCTGCTTTGAGCGCACCCTCATAGTCCGGTTCGCTGCCCAATTCCTTGGCGACTTCCAGGTAGCGCACGGTGCCTTCCGCATCGATCACCCATGTGATGCGGCCGAGAGTGCCCATCAAATTTCCCTCTGTTAGTGCGGCACCCCAAACATGCGCGGCATCGCGGTAGCGAAAATCACTTACGGCTTCCACATTCTCAATGCCTTCCGCTGCACAAAAACGTTTCAAGGCAGGAGGCAGATCCATTGAAACGGACAGCACCTTCGCTCCTATCCCCGCAGCGCGTTGATTGAACGTACGGGTTTCCAACGCGCAAGTGCTGGTATCCACACTTGGAAAAGCGATCAGGATAACAACGCAGCCTTTGTAGTCCGCCAGTATACCTTCGGTACGATCCGCCTTCACAAATCGCAGCGTTGGCGCAACGGTACCAACGGAAGGTAATGGTCCGAAAAATTTGGGTTGGGGCATGACCTCGGCGAATGCTTGAAAAGTTGGTGCTTGGGAAAGTGTGGCCGAGTTACTCTTCGCTCATGGCATTGGGGATGGCCTCCTCATACACCTTTCGAGCATCGGCGATGAAACCATAGGCTTCGTCATCCACTACGAGTTTGCCTTTGGTAACGTGGCCCAAGAGGATGAACGGGATCCGGCTGGTGCGCATGATGTCAAGCAGGTCGGTTTCATTGTCTTCGTGCGCTGCGACGACTACACGGCCTTGTCCTTCACCAAAAAGGAACGCATCGGTGCGCACTTCGCTGTCCGTAACGATGTCGAAGCCGAGGTTGTTCGGCAAGGCCATTTCCACAAGCGTTGTCCAGAGGCCACCATCGCTTACATCGTGGGCCGAGGAGATGACCCCCTTCTTGATGAGATGACGCACAACAACGTGCACCAAATGCTCTTCTCGCAAGTTGAAATAAGGAGCTGGTGAACGCAGGACATTGTGATGGCGGACCAGGTATTCGCTGCAGGCAATGTCGTTCGTGGTTTTCCCGATCAGGAACAACAGATGGCCTTTTTCCTGAAAAGCCAATGTCATTCGCTTCGTAATGTCGTTCAATACACCGACCATTCCGATCGTTGGCGTTGGGAATACAGCTAAATCCCCTTTTTCGGTTTTTGACTGATTGTAGAAACTGACATTCCCTCCGGTAACAGGGGTTTTGAATTCGACACAAGCCTCCCCCATTCCCTTGATCACGTTAGCGAACTGCCAGTACACCTCCGGATCGTAAGGATTACCAAAGTTGAGGCAGTTGGTAACACCACAGGGCTCGGCACCCGTGCACGCAATGTTGCGGGCAGCCTCGCTCACCGCGATCATGGCCCCTACATATGGATCAGCATGGACGTATCGACCATTGCAGTCCACCGTAACCGCCAAGGCCTTGTTGCCACCCACCTCCTTCAACAGCACCAATCCGGCATCGCTTGGTGCGTTCGTACTCATGTTGAGGGTGCGCACCATACTATCATATTGCTCATACACCCATCGTTTGCTGGCGATGTTCGGACTGGCAAGCAAGTCGTAAGCAACCGCCTTCAGATCCCCTGGCTCGGGGACGAGATCCACGCTAAAATCCTTGTTCTCCCCGAAATACGCTGGCTCCTTCTCCTCTCGAACATATACAGGTGCACCACCGCCCAGAACCAGGCTTTCGGCAGGCACTTCGGCAACAAGATCATTTTCCCAGAAATAGCGCAACGTGTTGCCTTCCGTTACCACACCCATTTCAACACAATGCAAGTCCCACTTCTCAAAGATCTTCTGCACCTCCTTCTCCCGGCCTTTCTTCACCACCACAAGCATGCGTTCCTGACTTTCGCTGAGCAGGATCTCCCACGGGCGCATGCCCGCTTGTCGTGTTGGCACTCGATCCAGGAACACATCCATGCCGCTTTCGCCTTTCGCACTCATTTCACTAGTGCTGCAAGTGATGCCGGCCGCTCCCATGTCCTGCATGCCGATGATGGCATCGGTTTGTGCTAATTCCAAGGAAGCTTCCAGCAGCAATTTCTCCATGAATGGATCACCTACCTGTACGGCGGGCAGATCATCCATGCTTGTTTCCGTTATGTCTTTGCTTGCGAAGGAGGCACCGTGAATCCCGTCCTTGCCCGTCGCGCTACCCACAATGAACACAGGGTTCCCAACACCGTGGGACGTAGCGCTGATCACACGATCGGCCCGCACGACCCCAACGCTCATGGCATTCACCAAGGGATTGGTCGAGTAACATGGATCGAAATAGACCTCGCCACCAAGAACCGGCACGCCGAACGCGTTCCCGTAATTGCCAATACCCTTCACCACCCCGCGCATATGCCAGCGCGCATGAGCGTCATTCTCGATATTCCCGAAACGCAAGGAGTTTAGTTGTGCG
>JANNYL010000103.1:0-2336 GCA_031410075.1 Flavobacteriales bacterium | reverse complement strand
TTCCCTGGCACCTGATCTCACCATGGAATAGGTCCTCCACTCCAGTGTGGACATCAAGTCGGGCAATCTGTTCCGGACATAGGGTGAGCGGAGCATGTGTGCGGTGATCCTTTTCAGAGCAGGCACGTCGTCCTGATCCATCGCTGGCTTGAGGCTGTCCTCCCAAAGTTTGTCCAGTATGATGGAATCGGCCGTTGTGGGTCGTCTGCCCTCTTCTGCCGGTGCGTTGTGTTGCGCGTCAGTGCAGCCGATCAGGCCGGTAAGCGCGAGGCCGATCGCAAGGCGTATGGTCTTGGCGGGCGTCAATTGTTCGCAGCAAAGTACATCTCCATCTCCCCCTTGCCCTTCGCCTGCACTTTGCCACGCGATGTGAAGGTGAGCCCCGGCTCATCCTTCACCAACGCATAGGTGCCCTCGCTGATGTTCACCTGTCCCACCTCACCGCTGCTCTCCATACGGCTCGCCGTGTTCACTGTATCGCCCCAGATGTCGTAGGCGAACTTCTTCACGCCCACGATGCCGGCGACGACCGGGCCTGTGTGGATGCCCACGCGCATTTCGAAGGCCGGCTTGTTCAGTGCATCGCGTTCCTTCTTCCGTGCGATCATGAAGGCTTGCATCTCCAGTGCGGCTTGAACGACACCAGCGGGTGTTGATGATGCCGGAACAGGCAAACCACCAGCACACATGTACGCATCGCCGATGGTCTTGATCTTCTCGATGCCACGCGCGGTGATGATGTTATCGAAAGCTTTGAAGCAGGTGTTCAGTTCTTCCACCAATTCCTGCGGCGACAATTTCTCGCTTGCTTCAGTGAAGCCCTTGAAATCGGTGAAGAGGATCGTGACATTGTCGAAGTGCTTGGCATCGGCGTGGCCTTTGGCTTTCAGTTCTGCCGCGACCTCTTCGGGCAGGATGTTCAAAAGCAATTCATCACTGCGATGAAGAGCTTTTTGCGTGCGTCGTCGTTGCCGGTAGCTGATGGCACCGAAGACCACGGCGACCAGTCCGGCACCTAAAAGGATGTTGCGCCGGGTCCGTTCACGTTGCACCTCGATCTCACGCCTGATCTCCACTTCGCGCAGTTGAACGGCGTTCTTCACGCTGTCCGCTGCGGCTTCCACTTGCGCGGTGAGACTGCGCGCATCGATCAGGCGCGCGTTCACCTCGATGCTGTCTTTTACATCGCTCAGGATCTTCTGGTATCGGTAGGCGCTATCCAACCGCCCTTGCTGCGCGTAGCAGTCCGCGAGCAGTGCCGCGCCCTCCTCCTGGTCCAGGATCACCGGTATCCGTGCGGCCAGCTGGTAGCCCTTCTTCGCGTAATGGATGGCCGAGTCCAGTTGACCCTGCGTCCTGAATTCTCCTGCCAAGCCCACATAGGCGTTGGGCAGTTCCCTGGATTCGCCGCGTTGCGCGAAGGTGGTCGCGACCCCTTTCCGGAGATAGGCCAGTGCCTTTTCCCGTTGGCCAAGGTGGCCGTGGATGAGGCCCAGGCGGGTGAACGTACCTCCTTGGTAATCCAGCCCTATCCGGACCATCAAGGCTTCCGCGAGTTCCTCGTTGCGCAGGGCGGAATCCAGCTTATTGAGCGCCATATAGCACTCCCCCAGGTTCATGTAGGCGTAGGCTTGTACATCGAGCCTGCCGTATCGCGCGGCCGCGCTCACATTGGGTCGGTAGTATTCGATGGCCTGTTGCCAGGCCCCCTGCCGCTTCAGGTTGTTGCCCATGCTGTTGTGCAGGTCGACCAGCGAAGCGGAGTCGGCCCGGTCCAAGTAGTACCTCTCCGCCATGTAGGCGAGCTGCATGGACCGCCAGAGCTCTCCCTTGGCATACAGGACTTCCACCAGGTTCGAACGCACCCACGCCGCCAACGAATCGGGCCCATACTGTTCAGCCAGGGCGAGCGCTCGCTCCCCATGTACGATGGTGCTGTCGATCTGGTAGGATCCGAAGTTGTCCGAAATGAGGTTATGGGTCCGCGCCAGTTCCGATCCCGGCTTCAATCTCGGCAGCAGTTCACGGAGGGAGTCGATCCGGTGCTGGCGGTCCGGTGGGAGCTGGGCCTGTGCGAGCGGGCCCGCCAGCGATACCAGGGCAAGGAAAAGGTGGGCTCTTGATGGAATGTTCATGCCTCCTTCGTACGGTTGACGAAATACATCTCCATTTCTCCCTTCCCCTTCGCTTGGATCTTCCCGCGTGATGTGAACGCTAACCCCGGCTCGTTCTGCACCAGTGCATAGGTGCTCTCACTGATGTTCACTTGTCCCACCTCACCACTGCTTTCCATGCGGCTTGCAGTGTTCACCGTATCGCCCCAGATGTCGTAGGCG
>JANNYL010000102.1:0-1824 GCA_031410075.1 Flavobacteriales bacterium | reverse complement strand
CACGAACCCGTCATTTTTTCAAGCGAGCACCCTGTGCAACGGCATGGTGGTGAACTTCACAGGCCAAGTGGACTTCAACTTCCTTGGGGATTCAGCCTCTGTAGCTGTCCTATTGAATTGCGGCGGCATGATCGACACGGATGGCGATGGTATCCCGGACAACGCGGACAACTGCCCTTTCACATCCGGCGTGATCGGTTCGAGTTGCAATGATGGGGATCCCAACACGATCAATGACGCCTTGGGAGCGGACTGCATATGTGCAGGCCTAGATTCTAGCTGGACCTATGATTGCCTGGGCGTCCTGAACGGCCAAAGCTTACCGGGGACCTTCTGTGTGTGGAACAACCAACCTGGCCTTTGGAGTTTGGATTGTGTCTGCGTTCCGGATTCCGGAGATATTTTCGACTGCCTCGGGGTGACGAACGGCCCGAATATGCCAGGAACTTATTGCGTCAACTTCTTTGGCGACACGGGTGTTTGGAGCGCGAACTGCGTTTGTGAGACCAACGCAAACACCTTCGATTGCCTGGGTGTATTGAACGGCCCCGACATGCCCGGTTCGGCGTGTATTTACACTCCCGACAGCGGCAACACATTTGTTACCGGTGCATGGAATTTGGATTGTGTTTGCGGTGATACCACAACATATATCTACGACTGCCTATCGGTGCTGAACGGCCTGAACATGCCTGGAACAGCTTGCACGGGCATCAACTGGCTCGATTCAACGAACTACACCGGCACCTGGAGCACCAACTGCCAGTGCTTGAGCGATACGCTGATCAACGGCTACGATTGCCTCGGCATCCTCAATGGCCCGAACATGCCCGGTACTACCTGCGACGACGGCGACATAGCTACCGTTGGTGACATGTACACTTGGGATTGCGTGTGTACCGGCTACCCAGTGCAACCCTGCCAAGCCAACTTCTGGGTGTTGCAAGCCTTCGATCAAGACAGTGTGCCAGTGCCCTACGAATTGTGGGTATGGAATCTGAGCAGCGGTGGCACAGGCGCGCAGGCCTATACCTGGAGCTTCGGTGATGGCACTTCTTCCACAGAGCCATACCCAACGCACACATACAGCGGTAGCGGACCGTACGTGCTTTGCCTCACGATCGTGGATCTCAACGGATGCACCTCCATATACTGCGATTCGATCGCCATTGACCCGAACGGCATTTATGGTGGTGTACTTGGCGGCGAAGGAGATCGTACCGATGGATTTACAGTAAATGTGCAGATCCCAATAGCGAACAGCGTGGATGAGCTTGTCGCCAGTAGCGACATCGTAGCTTGGCCTAATCCAACGGCTGGTGAGTTGAACATTGCAATGACGAACAACCTTGCCGGTGCTGTGGATGTTACGATCACCGACCTCAATGGTCGAGTTGTACTCAACGAAGTACGCAGGCTCATCAATGGAAAGAACCAACTGCGACTTTCCACAGAAGGTTTGGATGCAGGTATGTACATGGTGCGCATCGGCAACGGAACTGAGAACGTAAGTGTGCGGTTCGTGAAAGCGAACTAAGGGAACAACAGAACGAAGTGCAGGGGCGTCCACCTTTTGGTGGGCGCCCTTGTGCACATCGCGGATGATCACAGAAGCCCTCATAGCTCGCTGCTTGCGCCAGGAATCGAAGGCGCAGTTCGAGCTGTACAAAACGCTCCATCCGATGATGATGTCCATTTGTACGCGTTATGAGAGGGACCGGCAAAGTGCCACCGCGCGCATGAACCAAGGGTTCCTGAGGATCTTCCAGAACATCGCCAAGCGTCGTAGCGAAGTTCCGTTCACGGCATGGGCGAGCAGGATCA
>JANNYL010000101.1:0-4732 GCA_031410075.1 Flavobacteriales bacterium | reverse complement strand
CAGCTCCCGGCCCGTTTGGGTTCATGAATTTCAAATGCGATGCTTTCGGGTATGCTGAACGATAGACGACCATTGCGGAAGCAGTTCACAACGATGCGATAGTCCCCGGTATTGAGGAGTTCCCCAGCTATCGTACACGTCACGCTGTTCAACCCTCGCTCCACGGGTTCTTTTGTTGTCGCGTGTTCACGCCATCCACTGGTGAACACGGCGATATCCTCCCCATTGTACAATTCGAAATTGAAGTTCAGGTCGCCATCGTCTATCAAATGGTTATGGAAGCCGATAACGATCTGGAAGGAGTCGTGCCAAGTGATCAGTTCATCCTCGGCATTTCGGCAAAGAGCAATACGTGTCACTTGAACATCGTGGTTGCCAGGTGCTTCGGCCAGCTGCCAGATGCGCTCATCTGCCAGTTCCGAATAGGTGCTCAGGTATGCTCGCACAACTTCATTCGTGGGGCCGTCCATGCGCACTTGCCCGTTGTGCAGCCAAATAACCCTGGAACACAGTGATTGAATGGCGGTCATGTTGTGGCTTACAAAAAGAATGGTTCGTTGGGAGAGCGCCACGTCCTTCATCTTGCCAAGGCACTTCCGTTGGAATTCCGCATCGCCTACTGCCAGCACTTCATCAATGACCAGGATGTCCGGTTCCAGATGTGCGGCCACCGCGAAACCTAGCCGCACCTTCATGCCGCTGCTGTATCGTTTTACAGGGCTATCGATATGGTGTTGTATCCCGCTGAAGCCGATGATCTCTTCCAGTTTACGGTCGATCTCGGCCTTTTTCATTCCCAGAATGGCCCCGTTCAGGTATATATTCTCGCGCCCCGTGAGTTCTGGATTGAATCCCGTGCCTACTTCGAGCAAACTGCTCATTCTGCCTTTCAAACGAATGATGCCTTCGGTAGGGAGGGTGATCCGCGAAAGAAGTTTGAGCAACGTGCTTTTGCCCGCCCCGTTCTTGCCCACGATCCCCACCACTTCACCTTGTCCAACTTCGAACGAAACGCTTTGAAGTGCCCAGAATTCGTTGCCTTTACGCTGGCTGTCCAATGACCCCAACTTGGCTAAAGGGTCCGGTTTGCCAAATAGACTGGCCCACCACGCTTGAAGGTCTTCGCTCAATGTTGCGCCGCCGGTTTGACCCAGTCGGTACATCTTCCGCACATTTTGCGCTTGTATGACCAGCGGTGCGCTCATATGATGTCGGCAAATGATCGTTCCACCCGTTGGAAAACCGCAAGACCTATCACGAACATGATCCCTGCGAACAGTCCTGCATAACCCAGCCCCGCCCAATCGATCTCGCCACCGAAGAACATGGTGCGCACGGTCTCAATGATCGGCGTCATCGGATTGGCCTTCAAGAATGGAAGCATGGCGGGGCTCTTCTTAGCGACCAGGGATAGTGGGAATATCACTGGACTGACGAACATCAGCAACTGCACACCATAGGCTACGAGGAATCCGAGATCGCGGTACTTGGTGGTCAATGCGCTCACCAGGATCCCGACGCCCAATCCAAGAAAGGACATCAAAACGATGACAACCGGCAAGGCGAGAAGTTGGATCGATGGAGTCCACTGATAATTACGGAACAGAACATAGAACAAGATGATCACCGTAAGCAGGATAAACTGAACCAGCAACGAGAACAGTGCGCTCAACGTTGTGCTCACGGGCATTACCAGGCGAGGGAAGTACACCTTGGTGAGCACAGAGGCATTGTTCACGAAGGTGCGTGAGGTCCGTGTGGTCACGGTGGAGAAATAGGTCCAAGGCACAATGCCGCTGAGATAGAAGAGCAAGGCAGGTATTCCCGCTGGCGACCACCGCGCCAACATGCCGAACATGATAGTGTACACCAAAGTGGTGAGCAATGGCTGCAAAACCAGCCATACAGGACCTAAGACCGTTTGTTTGTACTGTGCTGTAAGGTCCCTTTTGATAAGCAGGACCAGCAAGTCGCGGTAATGCCAGAATTCCTTCAGATCCGGCTTCCACCAAGGCTGTTCAGGCTTTATTTCAAAGTCCCAACTTGTTGTGGAGGTTGATCCCATGGCCTACTGGGCTATGATCAAGAGTTCTGGTTCGAGCCATCCTCCTTTCCGACTTCACCTTCTTTCTTCTTACGACGACTACCGTAGCCATAACCGTATCCGTATCCACTGCCATAGCCATACGCGTACCGATAGCCGTAACCGTAATTGGTATTGTAATAGTATTTGCTCTTCTTCATCCGAACACCGTTGAGGATGAAGCCGAAATTCGTGGACGTACTGGCCTGCGCCGTTTCCATGGCATTCTTGATATGGTCCTTGTTCGCGAACCGCGTGTTGATCACGAAGAGCGTGGCATCCACGTGCTTCATCATCAGCAATGCATCGGTAATAAGTCCGACCGGGGGCGTATCAACAAGTACGTAGTCGAAGTGATGTCGACCCCATTCAAAGAGGCCGGCCAGGTGTTTGCTCAGGACAAGTTCCGATGCGTTCGGTGGGGTTGGGCCACTCAGTATCACGCTGAAATTCTCGATCTGAGTGGGCTGCACGCATTCAGGATAGCCGATCTTGCCGGAAAGAATACTACTGAGGCCGGTTGTTGTGTGCATGCCCAGCCCCACAGCCACCTTCGGCTTGTGCAGATCCAATTCCAGCAAAAGGACTTTTTTACCTGCTTTAGCAAGGATAGCTCCCAAATTAACGGAGCAGAAGGTCTTGCCTTCATTTGGCCGATAGCTGGTAACCATAACCACCTTGCCTGCAACAGTGGCCGGGAGGTATTCCAAATTGGTCCGTACCGTTCGGAAACTCTCCGTAATGGCACTCTTCGGATCGCTGTCCACAACCACGTAGTTGTCTTCGGCCTTTTCACTCGCAATGATCTCGCCGAATACGGGCAAATGCGTCGTGCTGCGCAATTGGTCAGCATTTTCCACCCGGTCGTAAAACAATACGCGAATGAATACGAATATCATGCTCAATAAAACACCGCCGACCAGAAAGGTGTACAAGATCTTTATTTTATCGGGACGCACTACGCCCATGCTGCGAGCCCGCTCGATCACCTTTGTTTGCGGAATGATACCTGCTCGTGCGATCACCGTATTCGCGCGTTTTTCCAATAGGAATTCGTAGAGCTTTTCGTTGACACCCAATTTGCGTTTGATATTCAACATACCGCGCTGGTTGGCCGGCACGCCTTTGACCATCCCCTCGTAATCCGTAATTTGTGTCTCAATATCCTTGATCTTGTCCTTGATCGCTTTTCGTGTATTGGTCAGATAAATAAGCAAATTTGCCCTGTTCAGTTGCAGGATAGAATCTGATCTTGTAAGGGCCGGGTTCAACAGGGTCGCATCGAACGTCTTGCTGTTCATTTCCATTTGCATGTTGTACAACTGTGTCAGCATGCTCTTCAGAAAAACATCATCTTCCAGGATGTAGAACGAAGGAGGAAGGAGTTTGGAATCACCGATGTTCAGGACGTATTCTTCCAAGGAGTTCACGCTTTCGATCATCAATTCGAACTCGCGCTTTTGCGTTTCGTATCGGACCATTTCGTCGTAATACTGCTCCTGCTCTTTGCTCAGATCAAGAATGTTCTTGCTTGACATGAAATGTTCCAGATCGTCCTCATAACCACCAAGGGTGCTGCTGACCTCATTGATCTGCTTATCGATGTATCCCAGCGTGCGCTCGTTGATGTCGTATTCACTGCGCAAATTGTACTCGATATACTCTTTGCTCAACGTGTCGAGGAACATCTTCGCTCGTTCAGCGATCTCGTCTTCAACCTTAACCTCCAGAATAGTGGTGAATTCCAGGTTTTCCACGGTCATGCCATAGCTGTACTTGCTGACCAACCATTGTCGTGTATGGTTCACGAAGCGATAGTCGCTTTTCACAAGTTCCGCCAGGTTTGCCGGGGAGAACTGCTGCTGCCGATCCACGCGTAGCGTGAAGTCGTCATTCTCCTTGTCAGCAATGGCTGTATTGAAAGGAAATGTCTTCTTGATAATGCCTGCGCCACGATCGTAACTGAGCTCAAAATGATCGGCGTCAATGATCTTCAGGTCGAACGGTTTTTCGTATAACTCCTTTCTCAACAATTGCATCTTCACAGTGAAGGGCAGCTTTCCGTATTGCTCTGTGGTTTTGTACCGTCCTATGATGTAGTAAGAAATATCGAAGTCCACTTTGTCCAGCGCCCGGCTTACCATGTCGTAGCTCGTCAGCACCCGCTTCTGGTTCACGATATCGCCATACGCCGCGTAGTAGCCGATGCTCTGGTAGATCTGGCTCTGGTAGTTGAAGACCTCCTTGTCCTTGAGGAGTATCTGAGTGCTGGCGCCGTGCACTTCGGGCAGTTTGTAGCTGTAGAGGTAGCTCAAGGCTGCGCTCAACACCACAGCCACTACCACCAAATACCAGTTCTTCGAAACGATCCGGAGGAAGAAGCGTAGGTCATTGGCGTCGATCACGCCGCCTTTTGCCGATGCCTTCGCTGCTCCCATGTTCGCGCTCCATATGCTTCCGTGGTACTGACAAGTCAGCGAAAGCGGGCGCGAATATAGACCCGCACCCTATGATCCGGGCAGCCGGGATGGGCCGTCCGTCAAGGGTCTTACGGCGTTGGTCGGGCAAAGCTGATAAGCTGTTCACCTTGAGTTGATCGCCGGATCACAATTCTCCTACTTTTGGCCACTCCTGATCCAGACCCTGTTC
>JANNYL010000100.1:0-30749 GCA_031410075.1 Flavobacteriales bacterium | reverse complement strand
GCCGTACCTGCTCACGTTGTTCTTCTTCATCTGGGCGCTGAACCTCATGGGCCTCATTCCCATCTTCCCATTCGGCGCCAACGTAACGGGCAACATCGTAACGCCCTTGGTGCTGGCCACCATCACCTTCCTGATCGTTGCGTTGGTAGCGAACAAGCACTTCTGGTTGCACATCATCGCCATGCCGGGCATCCCATGGCCGGTGCTGATCATCCTTACGCCGATCGAGATCATGGGCATCTTCATCCGGCCCTTCACGCTGCTGATCCGGTTGTTCGCGAACATCATGGCCGGCCACATCGTGTTGCTGGTGTTCTTCTGCCTCATCTTCATTTTCAGCAAGAACGGCGATTCGCTTATTGGTGGTTTCGCTACGAGTCCCTTCGCTCTTGCGTTCACCATTTTCATCAACTGCCTCGAGCTCTTGGTCGCGGCGTTGCAAGCCTACGTTTTCACGCTGCTTACCAGCATCTACATCGGTACCGCTGTCGCTGAACCACACCACGACCATCATTAACCCGAACATTCAATCCTCAATTCGATGACCCTCCTCAACATCCTTCTCGAAGCAGCTCCTGAAAGCATGGCCGTTGCCAAAGCTGGTGCCGTAATCGGTGCTGGTCTCGCCGCTGTAGGCGCTGGTCTCGGTGTAGGCCGCATTGGCGGTAGCGCACTGGAAAGCATTGCCCGCCAACCTGAAGCCAAAGGTGATATCGTGAGCAACATGATCCTTGCAGCCGCTCTCGTTGAGGGTGTTGCCTTGGGCGCTGTGGCTCTCGGCTTCATCGTGGGTCTCGGATAGTATTCCCTCCTGACCCGTCCACTTCGAGCTTGACGTTGGTCAGGCTGGTAGTTTGTCGAACACTGGAAGGACTTCTTTCAATTCAATCCCTCATCACCCATGAGCCTCGTCACCCCCGACATCGGCCTCCTCTTCTGGATGTGCATTTCGTTCGGTATCGTGGTGTTCTTGCTTGGCAAGTACGCCTGGAAACCGATCCTCAGCAGCGTGAAGCAGCGTGAATCCTCTATTGAGGACGCGCTGAACGAAGCGAAGAAAATGCGTGATGACATGGCGAAAATGAGCGCCAGCAATGAGGAGATCATGCGCCAAGCCCGTGCCGAGCGCGAGACCTTGTTGAAGGATGCGCGCGACATTCGCGACAAGGAGATCAGCGAAGCGAAGACACGTGCGAAAGCTGAAGCCGATGCCATGCTCGGCCGTGCTCGAGAAGACATCCGCAACGAGAAGAACGCCGCCATCACCGAGATGAAGAACCAAGTGGCAGAGCTCAGTATCCAGGTTGCCGAGCGCATTTTGAAGGACAAGCTTGGTGATGCTGCTGCCCAAAAAGCCCTCGTAGACAAGGTGATGACCGAAGCCGATATGCGCAAGTCATGAACATCGCTCCGGTCGCATATCGCTACGCGCGCTCGCTTATGCAGTTGGCCATCGAACAGGGCCAACTCGCGGCTGTGCAAGAGGACATGCGACTGATCGCTCAAGTCTGCGAGGAAAATCGCGAGCTGATCGTGGTGCTCAGAAGCCCGGTGATCAAAGGCGATAAGAAAGATCGCATTCTGGACCGGATCTTCGCTGGCAAGATCGGCCAAATGACAAACAGCTTCATGGGCATCATGGTGCGCAAGGGTCGTGAGGCTCTTCTGCCACAGGTGGCCGAGGCATTTGACGAGATCCGCAAGCAACACGACGGTGTAGTTACCTGTGTGGTCACCAGCGCTGTGGCACTGGATGATGCAGCTAGAAAAAAAGTGGCCGACCTGGCCGCTGAGAAATTCCCCGGCAAATCCATCCTCCTCTCGGAGAAGGTGGACCCTGCCCTTATCGGCGGTGTGATCATCCGCATTGGCGACGAGCAGTACGATGGTAGCGTAAGCCGCCGATTGAACGATCTGCGCCGCAAGTTTTCCGAGAACCCCTACATCCCCGAGATCTAACGCCTTCCCGCTATGGCCCAAGTGCAACCTGCCGAAGTATCGGCGATCCTCAAACAAGAACTAGCCGGTTTCCGCACGGAAGCCGAACTGGAGGAAGTCGGTACCGTGCTGCAAGTGGGCGATGGTATCGCTCGCATCTATGGGTTGCGCGGTGTGCAAAGCGGTGAGCTCATCGAGTTCACTAGCGGCTTGCGCGCTATCGTGTTGAACCTGGAAGAAGACAACGTTGGAGCCGTGTTGCTCGGACCTTCCGTTGGTATCAAGGAAGGTGACACCGTGAAGCGCACCAAGCGTATCGCCAGCATCAACACCGGCGAAGGCATGGTGGGTCGTGTGGTGAACACGCTCGGCGAACCGATCGATGGAAAAGGTCCGATCACGGGTGAGTTGTTCGAAATGCCGCTTGAGCGAAAAGCTCCCGGCGTTATCTATCGCCAACCGGTGGAAGAGCCGCTTCAAACGGGCATCAAGGCTATTGACGCCATGATCCCTGTTGGTCGCGGACAACGCGAATTGATCATTGGTGATCGCCAGACCGGCAAGAGCACGGTGGCTATCGATACCATCATCAACCAGAAGGAATTCTACGAGGCTGGCAAGCCTGTGTATTGCATCTATGTGGCCATCGGCCAGAAAGGCTCCACGGTTGCTGGTACGGTGAAAACATTGGAGGAGAACGGCGCCATGGCCTACACCACTGTGGTGGCGGCCAACGCTAGCGATCCTGCCCCGATGCAGTTCTTCGCTCCCTTCACCGGTGCTGCCATCGGTGAATTCTTCCGCGATACGGGTCGTCCTGCACTGATCGTGTATGATGATCTTTCCAAGCAAGCCGTTGCGTACCGCGAAGTATCGTTGCTGCTGCGTCGCCCACCAGGACGTGAGGCATATCCCGGTGACGTATTCTACTTGCACAGCCGCCTTCTGGAGCGCGCCGCCAAGATCACCGATGACTTGAGCGTGGCCAGCCAGATGAACGACCTGCCCGCTTCGCTGAAAGGCAAAGTGAAAGGTGGTGGAAGTCTCACCGCGTTGCCGATCATCGAAACTCAGGCTGGTGACGTTTCCGCTTACATCCCCACGAACGTGATCTCGATCACCGACGGGCAGATCTTCTTGGAGAGCAATTTGTTCCTCTCCGGTGTTCGCCCCGCGATCAACGTGGGTATCAGTGTGAGCCGCGTAGGTGGTAACGCACAGATCAAGAGCATGAAGAAAGTGGCCGGTACGTTGAAGCTTGACCAAGCTGCATACCGCGAGCTGGAGGCCTTCAGCAAGTTCGGATCGGACTTGGATGCTACCACGAAAGCCGTTCTCGACAAAGGCGCGCGTAACGTGGAGATCCTGAAGCAAGGACAGAACAGCCCCATGCGCGTGGAGGAGCAGATCGCGATGATCTACCTCGGCACAAAGGGGCTTCTCGGTAAAGTGCCTGTGAACAAAGTGAAGGCATTCGAGATCGAGTTCCTTACCATTCTTCGCAACAAACACAGCGATACACTGGCTGCTTTGAAAGCTGGCAAGTACGACGACACCCTCACTTCGGTGTTGGAAAAAGTCGGTGCTGATCTGGCAAAAAGCTTCGCCTAACCTCACCAACCCCTCCATTAGAGAGGGAAGCAAACCAACAGAGGGATAGATGCCCAGCCTAAAGGAAGTCCGCAACAGGATCGTCTCGGTCAACAGCACCAAGCAGATCACCGCCGCCATGAAAATGGTGAGTGCGGCCAAATTGCGCCGTGCGCAGGATGCTGTAGTGCGCATGCGGCCTTATGCGGAAAAGCTTCAGCAGATCCTGAGCAATGTGAGCGCAAGTCTCGATGGCAACGAGGGCAAATACAGCCAGCAGCGCGAGGTGAAGAAGGTCTTGCTCGTGGCGATCGTTAGCAATCGCGGGTTGGCTGGTGCGTTCAACACACAAGTTTTCCGGAGTATTCGTCGCCTAGCGCCGCAGATGGAGAGCGAAGGCAAGACCGTTCATGTGCTGCCTCTCGGCAAGAAAGCGATGGACGCCTACCGCCGCACGAAGTATTTCAATCCAGACCTTCCTGCCGACGGAGCGAGCCTGTATGATGGCCTCAACTTCGACAAGGTAGCCCCCAAGGCCGAGCTGATCATGGAGCTCTTCGCCAATGGGACATACGACCAGGTTATCCTGATCTACAACAAGTTCAAGAACGCGGCGGTGCAGATCCTCTCAGAGGAACAATTCCTGCCCGTACTTCCTCCTGCTGTAAGTGCGGGCTCAGTTACGAGCAAGACCAAAACGGACCACATCATGGAGCCTGACCGGGCTACTATCGTGCGGGAGATCGTTCCGAAGAGCCTGAAGATCCAACTTTACAAGGCATTGCTCGATAGCAATGCTGCCGAACATGGTGCTCGCATGACGGCTATGCACAAGGCCACCGATAACGCGGACGCTCTGTTGAAGGCCCTCAAGCTGACCTACAACAAGGCGCGGCAGGCGAGCATCACCAACGAGATCCTGGAGATCGTAGGCGGTGCCGAAGCCCTGAAAGGTTAACTACGCCCGCCGGGTGGGGCGGAAGCGCTGAGCCAGCCGATCTTTTGTTCGAATTATTCGTTCAGCTCAGTTGCGTCTGCATGCACTTGTTGCACCTTCGTAGCATGGCGATCAACATCACATTCCATGGCGCAGCTGGCATGGTTACCGGCAGCAAACACCTGCTGGAGATCCCCGGCAAGAACGGCGAGATCACGCGCCTGTTGCTGGACTGTGGCATGTTCCAAGGCGAAGGACCACAGAGCGATGAGAAGAACCGCCGCTTCGGATTCGACCCGAAAAGCATCGACGCCTTGGTGCTGTCCCACGCGCATATCGATCACAGCGGCTTGATCCCGCGACTTGTGCGGGAGGGCTTTAGCGGCCCGATCTACGCAACACCGGCCACGCGTGACCTGTGCACGATCATGCTCGAGGATAGCGCCCGCATCCAAGAGAGCGATTTCGAAAGCGATCTGCGGCGGGCGAAGAAGCAAGGCCGGGCTCCCAAAGAGGTTGAACCGTTGTATGTGGTGGGTGATGTAGCGCCAGCCTTAGGGCTTATCCAAGGCGTTGACTATAACGAGCCGTTCGAGGTTCTGCCCGGCGTGAAACTCACCTTTACCGATGCAGGGCACATTCTGGGTAGTGCATGCGTTCATCTGGCGATCGAAACCGCCGAAGGCACGCGCCACATCACGTTCAGCGGTGATGTAGGCCGCTATGTTGATCGCTTGCTTCCTGATCCAGCCAAGTTCCCACAAGCGGATGTGATCATCTGTGAGAGCACCTACGGCGATCGCGATCACCCGCCGGTGGAAGTGGCACGTGACAGGCTGTTGGAACACATCCGAACGGTCTGTGTGGAGAACAAAGGCAAGCTCATCATCCCCGCGTTCAGCATCGGAAAAACACAAGAGTTGTTGCACACGCTTAACAAGTTGTACAACGAAGGCCGCCTTCCGCGCGTGCCCGTTATTGTTGATAGCCCGCTCTCTATAAATGCCACAGGGATCTATCGGCAACATTCGAAATTGCTGCAAGATGATGTTCGCGCAGAACTGCTCGAAGACCCGGATCTTTTCGGGTTCAATGGTGTTGAATTCGTGCGCGAGGCCGCGCGGAGCAAACAACTGAACGAACGCCAAGAACCGTGCATCGTGATCGCGGCCAGCGGCATGATGGAGGCAGGGCGTATTCGCCACCACTTGCGGCATTCACTTCCGAACGAGCGCAACGCGGTTCTTGTCGTGGGCTTCTGCGCACCCGGAACGCTCGGAGCTGAATTGATGGATGGCGCGGATCACGTGAACATCTTCGGAGAGCGCGTTGCCGTGCGCGCAAAGATCCTGCGTATGGAGAGCTACAGCGCGCACGCGGATCGAAGCGAGCTTTTACGATGGTTGAGCTGCCAGGATCCTTCCAAAGTTCAACGCACGTTTCTGGTGCATGGCATACAGCAGTCATTGACGGCGTTACGAGACCTCTATGCCAGCAAGGGCTTCAGCAATATTGCAATACCCAGGCAGGGGGAACGGTTCGAATTATAGTGCGGCAAAAGCCCAGCGCTTCGTCTCCACGTTCGAGGCGGTTTTGATCATGCCTCGTTGCGGACGAAATTCCCAGCTCGTCGAACCAGAACGAGGCCGACAGTTCGCCTCTGGGGCGTCAACCTGACATTCGTCAGGAGAGAGGCGCACCAGCCACAAGTAACTTGTTTCAATATTCGAAACGCGCTACTTGACAGTAGACAACAAAATTCACGACCATGAGCAATGAACGGACGAACGGGATTGGGGGATTCCTCGCTGGCGCAGCGATCGGCGCAACATTAGGTGTGCTCTTCGCACCCAGTTCAGGCAAAGAAACCCGCGAGCGGATCGGTAAGAAAGCAGGAGATGCGAAAGACGAGGTGGATGAGCTGATCGGCAAGGCCCGTGACGAATGGGCCAAGGCAAAAGGCAAGGCTGCTGATGCCGCAACGATGACAAAAGACGAGGTCTCGGATTTTGTGCGTTTCCTCTTCGAAGAGGGCAAGGACCTGAAGAGTCGTATGGCGGCCGACATGGATGAAACGGCAGAAGAAGTCGCAGATAGGGCCAAACGCGCCGGTGAAAAGGTTCGCCATAGTGCCAACTGAGCGGATGGAAGGTCCTCATAAAAATTTCTCGCGGTATGCCCGTGACGGGGAAGATGGTCCGGACATCGGGGTATACCTGCAAGCTCTCGCTGACGAAGGCACAGAGTGGTTCGAGGCACAGAAGAGCGTCTGGAAGCTCGCATTGAGCGAGCATGTCAGTAAGCTCTCCGCGGCGCTGATGTATGTTTTGGTCATGGGCTTGATCCTGGCTACCGTGCTGGTGCTTTGGTTCGTAGGGCTGGCTTTGTGGCTTGGCCAGCGCATAGGTGACATGGCGTTGGGCTTTGTGGCGGCTGGTGGTCTGTTCGCGCTTCTTGGTGTACTGTTCTATTTGGTCTGGCGCTTTTTCTTGCGAGAAAAAGTCATGCTGGCCATAATCAACTCAATACATGCCCCCAACTGAACGATTCAGCAGCTTGGCCGAGGTGCGTGTTGAAAAAGAACGGCTTCGCGTTGAATGTGATCGCCTCCAAAGCGGATTGAAGACCCAGTTGACACTATTGCACGATACCGATTTTCGACGCTCACTGGCTAGCAACACCGTTGGCGATATGCTCATGGCATTTCGACCCTTGCGCACGATCATGGCTCATTGGGGAAAGGCCCCTGGAGCCTCTGCCAAGGTGATGGAGTTCGCATTGGGCAGCAACGCGAACTCCATCATGGGACGAGCACTCATCTCGATCGTCAGCGCAATCGTACCTGCGATGATCGATCGTTTGGGCAAGGAACATGCTGTCACAGGCAGCAAATTGGCACATGAACTTCAGGTCTCTTGGGACAGAATAAAGGAGTATGTGAACGAGCGCAGAGAAGCCCATACCCGGGGTTGATCCATCTCCCCTGCGCACTTCCTTCTTACAGTCCGAAATGATACCCTCCGCTTATCCCGAATGGCGGTGGTTCTGTCTCGAACACGATCGCCAGGTTCCTTTTTAGTGCATCCAGATCATCCTGGAATTCATTGGGGCGAACAGGGAGCAGGAACTCAACCCGCCAGAAATTCTTGGATGAGCGCTTGTGGAATTCCAGACCAAGCCCGAACGAAGGGCCGTAGTAGATCTTGTCATACTTGCTGGCTCCTTCCACCTTGATCACACCGTTGTAGCCGTACATCGCCGACACGAACGGACATACACGACTACTCGGCAATATCCTGCCAACAACCCCCACGTTGTATCCGAAGCCCACCAACACGTAGCCAACTCCCGCGAACCCCGCGAAATGTGGATCAGGGAGAACTTCCACATGACCACCGATGCCGCCATAATCAAGACCGAGCCCAATGCCCAAATTCACTTCCGTTCCGGTCTTCGAACTCGGCACCGCAGGGGCAGGTTGAACATTGTCTTGGGCAAAGGCCATGATCGGCATGGCCAATAAACCGAGAAGGTTGGTTCTCATGGAAGGCAATATACGCGCGACGGGAGGTGGTCAGTGATCATACGTATGCGGTGGAAAGAAACCAGGCAGTTGGTCGAAATAGAAGTTCGCGATGTCGATCAGACGGTTATCCTTGTGTGTACGCATTCGCGCACGTGAGCCGAACCACCGATCACTTAAATGTAAACTGAATGAAAAAGGTTTTTTTCCTATTTGTTCTCTGCTGTTCACTCGGCAGTGTCTCTGCTCAGCAGAGTGACAATGAGACCGGCGTCATCGTCGCCTCCGGTTTTCATATCACACGACCGTTGAGCGAGATCTTTGCTGAAAACCCGGTTGACGAGAACCGCATCTACGAGAAGGAGGAATCGGAGGATCGCATGAACCGCGAGCCGCAGAAGTTCCCCTTCACTGTGGCCGATGGTCCCCAATTCGGCAATGATCCACGCACCATCCAGGACAAGATGGGCGATGTTCGTGGTGGCCAAACCCGCGCCAACTGGCTAGGGCAAACCGCCAGTGGCTTCCGTCCGTTCGATCCATCTGGTGCTGTGGGGCCCAATCATTACGTGCAGATGATCAATTCCACCACGTTCAAGGTCTACGACAAAACAACCGCAGCGGTGCTCCTTACAGGTACCCTGGGCAACTTGTGGAGTCCTGCTACCGCGAACGCCGGCGATCCGATCGTGATGTACGACAAGGCTGCCGATCGTTGGTTCCTCGCTCAATTCGGATCCAGCACCGACAAGAAGATCTTCATCGCCGTTTCCACCACCAACAACCCGATGGGGTCCTACTACACGTACACCTACGTTTCTCCTCAGTTCCCCGATTACTTGAAGTTCTGTGTTTGGCAGGATGGGTATTACATGACCTCCAACCAATCCACCCAAAAGGTTTTTGCTTTTGATCGCAGCGCGATGCTGGCTGGCACTCCTGGTGCGCGCTCCATTTATGTGAACTACTCACCGCCCAAGTCAGGGTTCTTCGTTCCACTTCCTGGCGATGCTGGCGATGGCACCTTGCCCCCTGCAGGCACACCTTGCCCGATCTTCTCATACTCGGACAATGGATGGGGCACTGCGTATTTCGACCGAGTGAACATCTACAACATGGCGGTGAACTGGACACCGGTGACGCCTACTGCGACGATCACTTTGGCGGGTAATATTTCAACTGCTGCATTCGATGCTTCCTACAACGCAAGTTGGAACGACGTGTCTCAACCGGGCACCACACAGAAACTGGACGGTATCGGTGGCGTTTGCATGTACCGCGCACAATGGAAATCGTGGAGCGGCTATAACAGTGTGGTTCTGAACTGGGCTGTGAAGATCAGCACTACGCAACGCAGCATCAAGTGGTGCGAGCTTCGCCAGGATCAAACCACTGGCGTCTGGTCGATGTACCAGGAGGGGATCTATGCCCCCGATGCGAATACGCGTTGGATGGGTTCCATGGCGATGGACAATAATGGTTCGATCGGCATCACGTATCTGAAGTCGAACTCTAGCACGATCTATCCTGGCCTCTACTACACGGGCCGTAGGACCTGTGATCCCTTGGGAACACTTCCTGTTACCGAAGGTCTCGGCATTGCTGGAACAGGTTCCCAAACCGGTGGCGTCAATCGCGTTGGTGATTACGCGCAAACCACCCTCGATCCCGATGGCGTTACGTTCTGGAGCACCAGCGAGTACATGGGCGGAACAACTGGTTCAAGTGCGGCAAGAACACGTGTGTTCTCATACACTATTGCCCCTTGCGGACTTGCCGCTGGTGTGGCTATCGCCGTTACCGGCGGATCGAACCCGTCTTGCGCTGGCTTGGGGATCACGTTCACCGCAACACCTACGAACGGTGGAACGACACCCGCTTATCAGTGGAAGGTGAACGGAGCGAACGTTGGCACTAATTCCAACACATACAGCAGTTCTGCGCTTACCAATGGGCAGATCGTGACCTGTGTGATGACCTCCAACCTTTCCGGTGTTACGGGCAATCCAGCTACTTCGAACGCGATCACCATTTCCATCAGCGCAGCAGCAACACCAGCTGTGGCCATTGCACAGACCACTGGTAACAACCCGACCTGTGCAGGTGCTTCCGTGACCTTCACAGCCACGCCTACAAATGGAGGATCGGCACCTGCTTACCAATGGAAAGTGGGCGGCGTGAACGCTGGCACCAACAGTTCAACCTTCTCCACGACAGCACTCACGAACTCACAAGTTGTATCCTGTGTGCTCACATCGAACTTGGCCTGCGCAACCACCTCAACAGCCACGAGCAATAACATCACGATGGGCGTTAATGCATCAGTAGCACCATCTGTTGCCATTGCTATCACGGCGGGCACGAACCCGAGCAATTCAGGTGCTTCCGTGACCTTCACGGCTACCCCGACGAATGGTGGTGCTACACCAGCTTACCAATGGAAAGTGAGTGGCGTTAACGCTGGAACGAATTCCGCCACGTTCACCACCACAACCTTGACCAACGGCCAGATCGTTACCTGTGTGTTGACTTCGAACGCCACCTGTGCTGTGCCATCAACAGCCACCAGCAATGCGATCACCATGAGCATTACGGGCGCCGTTGTGTATTGCACGGCCGGCACCACGAGCACAACCTATGAGCGCATCACGAACGTGACCATGGGAAGCATCAACAACACATCCGGTGCTTCTTCCTACTCGAACTACACGGCGCTTTCCACCAACGTGGTAGCGAGTGTGGCGACCGCCATTTCTGTGACCATTGGCGTTCCGTATTCCACGGACAAAGTTTACATCTGGTGCGACTGGAACAGGAACGGCACACTCACCGATGCAGGTGAAGCCGTCTATGCATCCGCTGCTGGTGTCGGCCCGTTCAACACGAGCATCACTCCACCTGCTGGTACCACAACGGGCGGTGTTCGCATGCGCATTCGCTTAACGGATTCGGGCGCTGGGCCGAACACCACGCCTTGCGGAAATTCCTCCTATGGCGAGGTGGAAGACTACACGCTGAACGTTACTGCGGCTGCCATGCCTTTGTTCAACGATCCGCAGACTATTGCCGAGGTAGGGTCGCGCGCAAGCGAGGACACCGACGCTTCTTTGAAGGCCGACTTGTTGCTGGTGTACCCGAACCCGACACGTGGCCTTTGCACGATCAAGGCTTCCAGCCCGGGCACGTATTACCTCATGAACGAGATGGGGCAATTGGTGCGCTCCTTCACGCTGAACGCCGAGAACGAAAACACCATTCAACTCAATGACCTGAGCCCTGGCACATATGTGGTATCGGGCCAGAGCAAGTCTGGTGTGGTGAAGCAGAAGCTCATTGTGCAGTGAGTTGAATACATTCTTTCAAATCGAAAAGGACCTTTCGTTGGGAGGTCCTTTTTCGTTTGGGGTTCGAGTGAGGAGAATCGGCTCCTTCATGCCCTCTTCCTATTGATCCGAATCACTCGCGAGCCAGAAACACGAGAGGAATCATCGACCTCATCCAGGCCTCTTCAACTCAAAGCCCTCCAAGAACTTCGTGGTGAAATCCCCTTGACGGAATTTCTCGTTCTGGACTGGTTGCTGATGGAGGGGACTACGTTTCAGATCAATCCTCACTGAACCGTCCTACGCGTTGCGGAAGCTCCACATGCACAATTCGATAAGGCACTCGGGGCAAGTTGAAATAGTACGTATTCATTGGAAGGGTCTCGGCGGGCTGCCAGGGTAGATAAAGGAACGCCGCTGGATCACGCCCGGTTATTTGATCCACTCCCTTGTCCAGGAAGATCGTTCTTGCGGTATCGCCCAGGCACCGGCTGAGCATCAGCGCATCCATGCTCGTGGCCCATTCGCTGAAGTGCAGAACTGTTCCTTTCGCTTCTTCCCATGGGATCAACATCTTGGGGGCCTCACGGCCATGGTTCTGGATGAGCACGGCCAGCGTATCCAATCGCTGGCCGTAGTAGCGCCTGTGCATACAGATATTCGTGAACGCATGCGCGAGCACAAGCACCGTGATCGCAACGAAGAACCCGTGCCACCTGTGACGGTGAACGAGGATCGCGAAGGGTACGCAGAGCATGAATATGCCGGGCATGAACGATTTCTCCATCATCGCTTCGCCCCCGCCGTCGTGGAACGTCAATATCGTGAGAAACCAGAAGACGGAAACCGACGCAAGCACCAGGAGCATCCTGAGCACAGGCCGGTAGAACAACACGACCAGAAGAAGTAACAAGACAACTGCTGCATATTCATTCTCCAAATACTGTTTGATGAACCATATCGGGAAGAGGCCCCAGAACCCATTCAGATGGGTTGCAAAATCCATGAGTTCATCGAACTGATGTGCGTCGTATGAATCCTGGTGAAGAAGCAGGAGCCGACCGCAGAAGTAGATACCACACAAGGCGAGAATCCCCGCACCCTCCCACCACCGTACATGCTTTGACAGTACGTTCAACAACACAACGAAACCTATAGTGAACAGTGCGTTCGGATGTGTGAACAGGCACCAGACCGCAATAGCGGCCACAATGGGATACGCCCTTATCCTCACCTGGCATCCCGCCAACCATTCAAGAGATGCGAACAAGAGGCCGGACATGGCCAGCAACATATGCGTCTCCGTGGTTGAATGGAAAAATGAATCACCTACGCCCACGACCAAGGACATAATGATAGCCAGCGCGCCCACCGGCGACTTGAAAACGTGATGGGCGACCAGTACGCACGCACCATATGTGCCAGCAAGCCCCAATGAATACAGTAGAATAATCGCCTTCATAGGTAATTGAAGCCATACACCCACCAGCATCGGCAACTGGGTAATGAACATGCCATACCGTCCTTCCTGAAAGAAAAAAGTTTCGTCGTTGATCGATCGATAAAGCTGCAAGCTGCAATCCGAGTTCAACATGCGCTCCGTAGAAAAGAGCACCGCCAAGACCATGTACACCGCAAGGGCGTAATACGACAGCGGTACGCTCGCCAATCGATCAAAGGCGCGCTTGATGTCCATTTTCAACGGTCTCTTGCCGGCGCCCCCTTACCCCGGCCTCTTCAACTCGAACCCCTCCAAGAACTTCGTCGTGAAATCCCCTTCGCGGAATTTCTCGTTCTGGAAGAGCTGTTGGTGGAAGGGAATGGTGGTGTGTACGCCTTCGATCACGTATTCACCCAAGGCGCGTTCCATTTTGGCGATGGCTTCTTCGCGGGTGGCGGCGACTACGATCAGCTTGCTGATCATGCTGTCGTAATTGGGCGGTATGGTGTAGCCGGCGTAAACGTGGGTATCCACACGCACGCCATGGCCACCGGGTGCATGGTACGTGGTGATCTTGCCCGCCATGGGGCGGAAGTTGTTGAAGGGGTCCTCCGCGTTGATGCGGCATTGGATGGCGCAGCGAGTTGGCTCGTAGTTGAGGCCACTGATCGGCACGCCAGCGGCGATCTTGATCTGCTCGCGAACCAGGTCGTAGTCGATCACTTCTTCAGTGATGGTATGCTCCACTTGGATCCGCGTATTCATCTCCATGAAGAAGAAATTGCGGTGCTTGTCCACGAGGAATTCCACCGTGCCCACGCCTTCATAATTCACACTTGCGGCGGCTTTGATCGCGGCCTCGCCCATCTTCTTGCGAAGGGCCTTGGTCATGAAGGGTGAAGGGGTTTCCTCTACAAGCTTCTGGTGCCGGCGCTGGATCGAACAATCGCGCTCGCTCATGTGGCAGAACGTGCCGTACTGGTCTCCCGCGATCTGTATCTCGATGTGGCGTGGCTCTTCGATGTACTTCTCCATGTACATGCCCGCATTGCCGAAGGCTGCACCGGCTTCTTGGCTGGCATTCTCGAAGGCGGTTTCGAAATCCTCTTCTTTCCAAACCTGGCGCATGCCCTTGCCACCACCACCGGCGGTCGCTTTCAAAATGATCGGGTAACCGATCTTCTTCGCTTCCTTTTTCGCAACGGCCAAGTCGGTGACCAAGCCTTCGCTACCGGGGATGCAAGGCACGCCTGCTGTCTTCATTGTGGCCTTGGCGGTGGCCTTATCGCCCATGGCTTCGATCTGCTCGGGCAGCGCACCAATGAACTTGATGCCGTGCTGTTGGCAGAGCTTGCTGAACTTGGCGTTCTCGCTCAAAAATCCGTAGCCGGGGTGAATGCCATCCGCATTGGTGATCTCCGCAGCGGCAATGATGCGCACCATGTTGAGGTAGCTGTCCTTGCTGGGTGGTGGCCCTATGCAAACAGCCTCGTCGGCAAAGCGAACGTGCAAACTCTCGCGATCAGCGGTGCTATAAACGGCCACCGTCTTAATGCCCATTTCCCGACAGGTGCGGATGACGCGAAGCGCGATCTCGCCGCGATTGGCGATAAGGATCTTCTTGAACATGTCCGTGTATTAAGCGGGATCAACCAGGAATAGCGGCTGGTCGTATTCCACGGGCTTGGCATCATCCACCAGCACCTTCACGATCTTGCCGCTCACTTCGCTCTCGATCTCGTTGAAGAGCTTCATGGCTTCGATGATGCAGATGGGTTTGCCCTTCTCGATACTGTCACCCACGTTCACAAAAATGGGTTTGCCCGGACCCGGTGAGCGGTAGAACGTACCGATCATGGGTGCCTTGATGGTGACGTACTTGGCATCCAGAGCAGCAGATGGCTTCTCCACAGTGGCCGCAGCGGCAGCCACTGGCGCTGGTTCGGCAACAGGCGCTGGTGCAGCGGCGACTTGCATCTGCACAGGCGCGGCAACCATTTGCACTTTACCGGCAGGGGTGGTGATCTTGATCTTGAAATCCTTCTGCTCGATCTCCACTTCGCTTACGCCGCTCTTGGCCACGAACTTGATCAGTTCTTGGATCTGGGTCAGATTCATCGGTTCGCTCATTTGGTTGAGGCTTCCTTCGATCGGAAGGATCGCCAATGTAGATGTTCCGGGGTTCAGCTGTTATAGGCCCACTTCAGGAAAATAGCGCCCCATGTGAAGCCCCCTCCGAAAGCGCTCAGGATAATGTTGTCGCCTTTCTTCAAGCGAGGTTCCCATTCCCACAAGCACAGCGGCAGGGTGCCGCTGGTCGTGTTCCCGAATTTCTCAATATTCACCATCACGCGACTATCATCCAAACCCATACGGTGGGCCGTTGCGTCAATGATCCGTTTGTTGGCTTGATGTGGCACGAGCCAGGCCACATCATCGCTTTTCAGGTTGTTCTTCGCCATGATCTCGGCGCTTACATCCGCCATGTTCGTTACGGCGAACTTGAACACGGCTTTGCCTTCCTGGTACACGTAGTGCTCTTTGCTCTCAACTGTACGCGCAGTTGAGGGCCTCGAAGACCCGCCCGCCTTTTGGTGCAAATACTGGCACCCACTTCCATCGGCGCGCAAAATGCTGTCGATGATCCCCAATCCTTCGGTGTTGGGTTCCAGGAGCACAGCACCTGCACCATCACCGAATATGATGCAGGTCGCCCGGTCGGTGTAATCGATGATGGACGACATCTTATCGCCGCCTACAACAACCACCTTTTTGTACTTGCCGGTTTCGATGAATTGTGAACCTGTGGTGAGGCCATAGAGAAAGCCGCTGCAGGCTGCGTTCAGATCGAACCCCCATGCGTTCTTCGCGCCCAATTTGTCGCAGATGATGTTCGCTGTTGCGGGGAACACATGGTCCGCCGTTACCGTGCAGCAGATCAACAGGTCGATCTCCATCACATCGATACCTCGCTTGGCGCACAATCCCCTCACCGCTTCCACGGCCATCACGCTCAAGCCTTGGTCTTTACCCTTCAGTATGCGCCGCTCCTTGATGCCAGTGCGCTCGGTGATCCACGCATCGTTGGTGTCCACCATGGTTTCGAGCACCGCGTTGCTCAACACGAAATCGGGCAAGTAGCCTTGGACTGCGGTGATGGCGGCGGTGGTTTTCATGCGTGATCGTTTATTGGAAGGCTTCGCGGATCCGATCGTTCAACCGCGCGTTTACCACGTTACGGCTTAAGTGCAGCAGGTTCTTGATCGTGATGTCGTTGCTTATCCCGTGGCCGATCATCACGCTTCCGTTCACGCCCAGCACCGGACATCCGCCATAGTTCTCGTAATCGAAACGATCGAAGAAAGGCTCATGCACACCCCGTGTTTTCAGCAAGTCGTGAAAAGCCTCTACGGCTTTCAATACGATATTTCCGGTGAAGCCATCGGTTACGATCACATCCGCTTTGTCGTTGAACAGATCGCGGCCTTCGATGTTGCCGACAAAATTGAACTGGCCGCTCTCCTTCATCAATCCGAAGGCACTTTGCGTGACCACGTTCCCCTTTTTGTCTTCTTCACCGATATTCAACAACGCTACTTTGGGATTGTTGATGCCGTACACCGATTCCGCTAGTAGCGAACCCAACAGACCGAATTGACAGAGCACATCGGGCTTGCAATCCGCATTGGCTCCTACGTCGAGCAGGATACCATATCCCCCGTTCTCCTTTGGCAGAACACTAGGTATGCAGGGTCGGATAACACCGGAGATCACCTTCACACTGAAAATACTTCCCACCATCATCGCACCGGTGTTCCCGGTACTCGCGAAGGAATCCAACATACCTTCCTTCAGTAGTTGAAAGCCTAGAGCGATACTGCTCTTGGGCTTGGCCTGAAGCGCCTTTGTTGCATTGTCGTGAAAGGTGATATCGTTCTCGCTGGCAACGATCTCGAACGCCAATGGGTCGGCACCTTCGGCGCGAAGCCCTGCTTGAATGGTGCTCGGATCGCCGATAAGGACCAAGCTTACATCGCCCGGCAATTCCTTTGCAGCCAATAAGGCAGCGCGAATGGGCACGACCGGTCCGTGGTCGCTGCCCATGATGTCAAGTCCGATCCTCATGCCTCGCATAGCCCGTTCCAACAGAAGGGCGAATGAAGGACGAAGGTGTGATTACTCGGCTTTGGCCTTGGTGAGTACCACCTGGCCGCGGTACATCAGGTCGTCGCCGACCTGGTGCGCGCGGTGGCGCATGTGCACCTCTCCAGAATTAGGATCGGTGGTCAACGTAGGCACGCCAGCAACTTTGGTGCTGCGGCGGCTTGCCGTACGCATGTGGGAGAATCGTCGTTTCGGGTTTGGCATGGTCGTTCTTATTTACCCTGGCAGGTATGATCCACCGGAGCTTTGGTTGTCAATTCTTTTTCTTGAGGGCTTTCAGCGCATCCCAACGTGGGTCGGGGTCGGGTGAATGTTCCACTTTGATCTCTTGAAATGCCTGGTCCACCTCGGGGTCACATTGTCCCTCGGGGTGTACGTGGCGAATAGGCATGTGCAGCGTGATGCACTCGAAGAAGTAATGCGTGAGATTCACCTCGTGGGCATATGTGTCCAGCGAAACGAGTTCGTCATCGTCGATCCCTTCTTCCCCCGTGAGTTTGAAGATCTGGCGCTGGGCACCTGCAATTGGTTGTTGCATCGGCGCATTGCAATGATCGCAAGGCACGGTCACATAACCGGAGATC
This sequence comes from Flavobacteriales bacterium, assembly GCA_031410075.1. GTDB lineage: Bacteria > Bacteroidota > Bacteroidia > Flavobacteriales_F > PHOS-HE28 > PHOS-HE28. The sequence goes on along the minus strand of JANNYL010000100.1, from coordinate 13,249 downwards.
GAAATGTTGGTTACAAGGAGGTGTTCACTCCGGTCCAGTTCCACATGGGCATTCACTTCACCACCCAATTCATACTCTTCCATGCCGGTGGCCTTGAAAAAAGGCTCCAACAGCAAGAAGTCGAACGTGTGTTCTCCTTCCGCCAAGCCGGAAAAGTGAATGGTATGTTCAGCGAGCGCCTCCATGGATGCGGGTTGATACCCCCGGAAAGGATCGGCAAATGTAGACGAACGAGGTGTTCGAACGCCTGTTTTCAACATATGTGTATAACCGCGGCGGCGCTTCGCTCACCGAATGTGCTTGAAAGACCTTAGAGCACCCGCATCTCCGTCCGGCGATTTTTCGCCTTATTCTCATCGGAGTCGTTGGGAACCAGCGGATTGGCTGAGCCATACCCAACGGCAACCAATCGATCGGAGGGAATGCCGTTGTTCACCAGATGGCTAACGACCGCGTAGGCCCGTTCAGTGCTCAACTGATCGTTGTGGTCATCGCTGCCGTCGTTGTCAGTATATCCTCCGATCTCCAACCGCAAACTTGGATTTTCTCGAAGCATATTCAACAATTGCCCCAGCTCCGCGAGGGAGGTAGGGTTCAGGATCGCCTTGTCGCGCTCAAAAAATATGTTGCGCATCACCTCTTTGTGATCCACCTCGATGGGTTGCAACCGGATCTCCATATTCATTTCCAATGCACTGGACTCCAGCGGAATGGCGATATTCTCGGAATGGAGCAAGTAACCGCCTGCACTTACGATCATGGCGTATTGGCGCCCACCCGGCACCGCAACGAGATATTCGCCTGTGGTTGGATCACTGGTGAAGGTGGCCACCAAGTGCGCATCGGAAAGGTCCATCAGCTCGATGGTAGCCTCCAACGCCGCGAGCTCCTTGTAATCCATGATCTTGCCCTTCAGAAGCACGGTCTTCATGCCTGCATTCCTTGAAATCGTTCCGCCGCCGAACATCGAGGCGGTTTCTTCGGCTTTGGCTTCTGGAAGGAAGTCAACTCGGTAGATGTCGTCTTCGCCAAGTCCATTTGGGCGAACACTGCTGAAGTAACCAGTCGTACCGTTCGCCGTTAGCACGAAGAAGAGGTCGTCATCGGGCGAGTTCACAGGCCAACCCAAATTCGTTGCGGAACTCCACTTCCCGTCCGCAAATGAGCTTTTGAACACATCATAGCCCCCCATGCAGCTATGGCCTTTGCTGCTGAAATAAAGTGTCGTTCCATCCGGGTGGATGAATACACCATCCTCGTCCTCGATCGTGTTGATCTTGGGACCCAGGTTTTCGGCTTCGCCCCACACATTGGCAACGCCATCCCAGCGACTCATCCAGATGTCCTGACCGCCCAAGCCCCCCTCCCGATCACTGACGAAATACAACTGCTTACGGTCGAAGCTGAACCAGGCACTTGTCTCGTTGGCCGGTGAGTTGATGTTCTCCCCCATGGACACCGGTTCGCTCCAGGTCTCACCTTCTCTTTTGCTTTCGTACAAGTCGCCCGTTCCACTGTCATCCCGGTAGATGATCATCGTGCGGCCGTCGTTGAAGAGGCCGACCGAAGCATCATTGATGGTTGAGTTCACAGGAACCGGCAAGGGCAATGGCTCGGTCCAGCCATGCTCCGAACGGGTGCATCCGTAGATGTCTTCGAAGTACTCGTTGGTAGCCTTGTTGATCTTGCCTCCTGTGCTATTGGATCGGCGGCTGGTGAACATCATACGGTCGCCATCGGCGGTGATCAACACCCCGTAGTCAGCCACTTCACTGTTGATCGCTTGGCCCATATTGCTCACCTGGCCGTTCACAGGCTTTGCCTGTAAGCCCTTGCCATGCTGGCACTCCGCAATGCGTCGGTCTGCGGAGTTGTACAATGGCTCCGGGTCGGGAACGCGGTTGACAGCCGCTTTATGAACGTTGTATTCGGCGATAGCCTTGTCCCACTCGGCATTCAAATGATAGCCCATGGCCATTAAAAAGTGGATGCGGGGAATGTCGTTTTTCAGTCCATAAGCCGCTTGGAGGTATGGAAGCGCCTTATGATGAAAGCGCCCGTTCAAGTGGCACAGGCCGATTTTTAAATTCAGGTCCGCATTGTCGGGGTTGAAGGCGCATGCCTTCTCGAACAGCTCCAACGCCTCGGTGAAATGCGTACCGCCATCCTGGAACAGCTTGTCTCCTTGCTTAATGGCGGAAAGGGCCTCTTTCAGGCCATCGCCATCTGCGAAGTGCTCCTTGTCGAATGGCTTGTTGACGCGTGTCGCACTGCTTTGGCTGAACAGCAACGGAGTCGACAGCAACACTGAAAGCGAGATGATCGGTCGGAGGCGCATGGCAAGGGCAATGTTTTTCGCAAACGGGCTGTTCATACGATCATGGCGCGCTTAGGTTCTAACGGCTTCGGCACAGGTAGGTTTGGCGTGTCCGCAGAGGTGAAGTATTCCACCGCCGAAGGATCTACCCCATGGCCAAGAAAAAGACAGCATCGAAGAAGGATGTCAAACCCAAGAGCATTCTCGATAAGCCCGCCCATGCGTTCATGGAGCGCTACCTGAACAATGCTTCACCAACCGGCTTCGAGAGCAGTGGCCAGCGGATCTGGCTGGACTACTTGAAACCCTATATCGACACGCACTTCACAGACAATTACGGCACTGCCGTAGGTGTGATAAACCCAAGCGCCAAATACAAGGTGGTGATCGAGGCGCATGCCGACGAGATCAGCTGGTTCGTTCACTACATCACCAAGGATGGTTTCATCTACGTGCGGCGTAACGGCGGCAGCGATCACACCATCGCGCCTAGCATGCGGGTGAACATCCATACGGACAAGGGCATCAAAAAGGCCGTGTTCGGCTGGCCTGCGATCCACGTGCGCACCGGCAAGAACGACCCTGTACCGTCGTTGGAGAATATCTTCCTCGATTGCGGTTGTTCCACGAAGGACGAAGTGGAAAAACTCGGTGTTCACGTAGGTTGTGTAGTCACGTTCGAGGATGAGTTCATGGTACTGAACGAACGGCATTATGTGGGCCGCGCACTGGACAATCGCATGGGCGGATTCATGATCGCCCAAGTGGCTCGCTTGCTGAAGGAGAACAAGGTGAAGTTGCCTTTCGGGCTGTACATCACCAACAGTGTGCAGGAGGAAGTGGGATTGCGCGGAGCCGAGATGATCGTGGAGCGTATCAAACCGGATCTGGCGATCGTTACGGATGTGACCCACGACACACAAACACCCCTGATGAACAAGATCCAGAGCGGGGATGTGGCGTGCGGCAGTGGCCCAGTATTGAGCTACGGCCCAGCAGTTCATAACACGCTACTGAAGCTGATCATCACTGCAGCCGACAAGGAAAAGATCAAGTTCCAACGAGCAGCCGTGAGTCGCGCTACTGGAACCGATACGGATGCCTTCGCATACGGTTCCGCTGGGGTGCCAAGCGCGTTGATCAGCTTACCGTTGCGCTACATGCATACCACTGTGGAAAGCGTGCACCGGGATGACGTGGAGAATGTGATCAAACTGATCTATGCATCATTGCGGGCGTTGAAGGGCGGAGAGGATATGCGGTACATCAAATAGACCATGGCTGAAGCTGTGCTCATCTTCGTACAGCCATGAAGTGGGAACTGGATGACAATGCGCGGAGCGGGTTCCATTATCTGGTGCTTGGGGTAGCCATGATCGGAGGGTTCCGTCTTGGTTGTTGGGGTCTTTATTCCTTGGCTTATCGCGGGCTCCCTTTGGAAGAGGTCATGTTCCTGCACGGCTACATCGGCCTCGGCCCAGGCAGTATTGTGGTGGCGCACCATTCCGCCGTGGAAAGGCTTTTGGTCGCAGTAGTGATCTCACTATTGATCGCTTTGTTATCAGGCCTCGTCTTCAGCCTCCTTTTCCGCAAGGATCAAGCACGCACTTTTCGAAGGATGGTCGTGGCCGGTCTGATCGTGACCGTTCCGTGGGCAATATGGGCGGCACTTTTCGCACCTATCAGGAGCACCCAGTTGCTGCCAGATGCCATCCTTAACCACTACCGTAGAGAACTTGTGTTCGACCTGCCCATGCCTTTCGGCCATACCGAGCAGCTGGTCTTTTCGGGCGAAGTGCTGCGGATCGAATGCGGACACCCAGATGCGTCGCGAAAGGATGAAGTGCATCGATCCGATATTTCAATGATCACAATCCATGGACAAGAAGTTCTGGGATCAGCGTGGTATCCGGATCCGGATGTCGATATCGAGAGAAAAGATCTCGATCCCAGTGCGCAGAAAATGGCACAACTAGTTGCAAATGCCTTGGACGCGCAGGTTGTTGTCCTGACCGAATAGTTGATCGACGCCATGAATACAGACCGTCCGTACACCCTCAACCGACTTGTTCACATTCTCGGTGTGCTCGTGGTCTTAGCGGCCTTGGTGTGGTTGCTTTATCACCTCAGCGCGGTACTGGTCCCGTTCTTCATCGCGTTGTTGCTGGCATACATCATGGACCCCGGGGTGACCCGTGTACAGAAAATCGTGAAAAACCGAGCTGTGGCGGTGATGCTTACCCTGGTCGTCGTGATCGCGATCGTCACGGGTTTCTTCATGATCATAGGCCCGATGGTGGCGCGTGAGGTGCAGCATTTCGCCCGCCTCATGACGGAACAATTGCCGGGTTGGATCGCCATGGCGCAAGACACGCCGTGGATCCATGAGCTGCTGATGCAAGCCAGCACGTTCGATGTGGAGCAATACCTCACCGGCGAGAACCTGATGAACGTTGCGCGAAAAGCCCTTCCGGGATTCTGGCAAGGGCTCAGCAGTGTCTTCGGTTGGCTGCTCGGGTTGATCGGCGTGTTCACCACGATCATCTACCTCATTTTCATCCTCATCGATGAGGAAGATATGAAAGCCAATTGGCACACATGGATACCCCCGAAATACCGTGATCGGGTCAGCGGCGTGGTGGAGGATGTAGAGCGCTCGATGAACTTGTATTTCCGCGGCCAACTGAAGATCGCGTTGATCCTTTCGGTGATCTACATCATCGGATTCAGCATCGTTGGTTTGCCAATGGCCCTGGTGCTCGGCCTGTTGGCCGGCATGCTGAGCCTGATCCCGTATTTCGCTTTGTTGAGCGTATTGCCGGTGATGTTGAGCGCGGGACTGTTGGCCTTGGACCAGGGAGGGTCTTTCTGGCCCCCCATGATCGGTGCGCTGGTGGTGTATGCTTTTGCGCAGGGGTTGGAAGGGCTTGTACTGACGCCACGCATTCAAGGAAAGAACACCGGCTTGCGCCCGGAGTATCTCCTGCTTGCGTTGTCCGTCTGGGGTTCGCTGCTCGGCGTGGTGGGCATGATCATCGCGCTGCCACTTACGGCGGTGCTCATCAGCTATTACCGGCGTTCGGTCCTGGGTGAAGTGGAAGTACCACTTGTCGTCCCATCAGAAGTGGATCCCACGTCTGGAACAAAGCCTGCTGATCCGATGTTGTGATCAAGCCAGAACTGGCATCGCATCGTTCAACTCCTCAATTTAGCTGCGCCATTACTCTCCCATGCGCATCAAATTCATCAAGGCTTCTGACACGTGGTCCTTGCGACATCGCGTTCTACGCCCCCATCAGACCATCGAAGATTGCGACTATCCGAACGACCGAAATCCGGACAGTTTCCACTTGGGCGTATTCATCGGCGAACATCTCATTTGTATCGGCTCGTTCTTTGGTGAGAAGAACGAATCGCTGAAAGGTTGGAAGCAATACCGTCTTCGCGGAATGGCGACCCATCCTGATTTCCGTGGGCAAGGGGCAGGAAGAAAGTTGATCCGGTTCGCCATCGAGCACCTGCAAGCACAGAAGGCGGATCTGTTGTGGTGCTATGCGCGTGCGAACGCCAAACGATTCTATGAGGCACTTGGCTTCGTGGTGCTTGGTGCTCCTTTTGATATGGAAGGTATCGGCGAGCATTTCGTTATGCAACGGCGGGTGTAAGAGTAAACGCAGAGGCGCAGAGGTTGCAGAGTAACGCAGAGTTTTGGCGTCAAACAGCAACATAGAGAACTCCGTCATCCTTTTCTCGTGGGTGTTCTCCGCGCCTCTGCGTTAGAATTTGAACAACGCCAGCCCGGTCCGCCCGTAGTTTCGTCGCATGCGCGTCACGCTTTCCGATAGGACATTGATCCTGCTGTTGTTAGCGATGAACGCATTGCTGAAATTCAGCTGGCTCGGCGTGAATGACCTGAGCGGAGATGAGCCGTTCACTGTCTACTGGTCGCAGCAACCGATCGCCGCGTTGTTCGAAATGCTGCGCACCGAGAACAACCCGCCGTTGCATTTTTTATTGGTGAAGATGTGGGGCTTGTTCACCCCGATGCAAGAGAACTGGCTGCGTGTTCCATCGGCGTCCTACAGTATCCTCACCGTATGGCCATTGTTCCTTCTTGCGCGCAAGATCAGTGATCGCTGGGCCGCTCTGGTGGCTTGCTTGCTGTTCACGCTGAACAACCATCAATTCATCTATTCGCATGAAGTGCGAGGCTATTCCTTGTTGTTGCTATTAAGCGTGTTGTCGCTGTGGCTCGTAGTGCGCGAAGCACTCCCTAAACCAAGGCAGTGGGTCCTGCTGGCTTTGGTGTTCGTGGGACTTGTGTACACGCATTTCTTCGGCTGGTTGGTGATCGGCTTGATCGGCATTTGCGTTTTCGTGCTCCGCGAATTCAGGCCAGCGAAAAGCACCTGGGTCATCGCTGCGATCATCGCTTTGGTGGCGTACCTACCCTATGGTATCATCTTCTTCCACCGCGCTTCCGAAAGCATAGTAGCAGGCACTTGGGTGAGGTCGCATCATGCTGAGGAGATCTGGCACATGGTAAGGCGTTGGAGCAACCAGCCGGTTGTCACCTTGATCCTGCTGTTTCCTGTTGTGTTCCTTGTCGTGAAGGATCGCCTACGACATATGGCCATGCGCTTCGGCCTCTCGTGGATGCTTGTGCCACTGGTGGGTCTGTGGTTGCTGCAATGGAAAGTGCCCGTGTATGTTGATCGCTATCTGCTCTTCGCCAGTCCGGGGTTCTATCTACTGGCTGGTCATGCATTGGTGCACGTGATCACCACAACCCAATGGCGATGGGTACTTCCCGCAACAGGTGTTGCGGCCATGGCCTTCACGTTCACCCCTTGGAAAGACAACGGTCAACATCCCTCACAGGCAGCCAAGCAGGTGCTTGCATGGCAACGATCGAACACCGATCCGCGTGTTCTCGTCTTTCCGCCGTGGTACAAACTCACCCTGCAATGGCACCTCGACAAGTCTTCTTTCCTCAACCCGCCTTGGAGCAACTATTTCAGCCCCGCGATGAACGACAAACAAGGGCTTGGCCCGAATCCGGGCGCTAGCGACCTGATCGTGGTGCGCCAAGGAGATGCGGAGATCGACCTCGCGACTTCTGGCCTACCGCAAGGTCCGCCTTTCGTTCTCGCTGATTCGTTAATGATAGATGATCACGTGCGTGTTTATCACTTCCGGCGCTAGAGGAAAAGGCAACGGCCCATCCCACCCTCCAACCGTTCGTGGATCGATAACCGCTTATCCCCGCACGGCGCACATCTTTGCGGCCTTCCGATCAACCATGAACATCAACAAAACATTTTAGCCTGCTGCGGCGGCCCTTGTCTTACTCGCGTCCTGTGGCCAAGGAGAAGCGATGAAAGAGAAAGTAGTCACCATGGAAGCCCCGCCTCCGGTTGTGCCTATGCAGGATTTCTTCAAGAACCCGGACAAGAGCGGCTACCGCATAAGCCCAAACGGCGAGTACTTCAGCTACCGCGCACCATGGCATAACCGCATGAACGTGTTCGTGCAAAAGGTGGGTTCTGACGAGGCCGTGCAGGTGACCATGGACACGATCCGCGACATCGGTGGCTACTTCTGGAAAGGCGATCGCATCCTTTACAGCCGCGACATAAATGGAGATGAGAATTTCATTGTGTTCAGCGCCAGCCTGGATGGCAAGGATGTGAAAATGCTTACCCCAGAGAAAGGTGTGCGAGCCGGTATCATGGACGACCTGCACAATATCCCCGGCATGGAGAAGAGTGTGATGGTGCAAATGAACAAGCGCAACCCGCAGGTCTTCGATCCCTATTTGGTGAATGTGGAAACCGGCGAAATGAAACCGCTGTACGACAACAGTAAAGACAATTTCGAGAGCTGGACCACGGACCACAATGGTGTTATCCGCTTGGCCACCAAAACTGATGGCGTAAACACCACCACGTACTACCGTGCGAGCGAGAAGGAACCGTTCGCCGAGTACATGACGGTCGGGTTCAAGGACAGCTGGGTCCCACTGTTCTTCACCTTCGACAATGCCAATCTCTATGTGAGCACCAACCTCAACGGTCGTGATAAAACTGCGATCGCTGAATGGGACCTTGCGGCAAAGAAAGAGACCAAGGAGCTCTTCAAAAACGCTGATTATGATGTGGATGGACTCGACTTCAGCCGCGAGCGAAAGGTGTTGACCATGATCACCTGGACCGGAGAAAAACAGGAAAAATCCATCCTCGACGACAAGACCAAGCAGCTGTTTGCGAAAATGGAAGCGAAGTTCCCGGGTTATGAAGTGGGGGTCGTGAGCGAGGATGACACCGAAACCAAGCGCACTATTTGGGTGGGTAGCGACAAGGTGACGGGGCGTTTCTATTACAACGAGGATGGGTCGGATGAGTTCAAACTCTTGTGCGATCGCACGCCTTGGATCAAGGAGAACGAAATGGCCGATATGAAGCCGATCAGCTACACCAGTCGCGATGGGCTCACGATCCATGGCTACCTCACCTTGCCAAAAGGTCGGCAGCCCGAGGATCTCCCAGTGGTGATCAACCCGCATGGTGGCCCATGGGCACGTGATGGCTGGGGCTTCAACAATGAGGTGCAATTCCTGGCGAACCGAGGCTATGCAGTGCTCCAAATGGATTTCCGCGGTAGCACGGGCTATGGTCGAAAACACTGGGAGAGCAGCTTCAAGCAGTGGGGCAAGACCATGCAGAACGATATCAGTGACGGGGTGGAGTGGCTCGTGAAACAGGGCATTGCCGATCCCAAGCGCGTGGCGATCTACGGCGGCAGCTATGGCGGCTACGCTACCCTCGCAGGCATCACATTCACTCCGGAACTTTATGCTTGCGCGGTGGATTATGTCGGCGTGAGCAACATGTTCACGTTCATGACCACGATCCCGCCGTATTGGGAGCCAGGTCGCAAGCTGTTCTATGAAATGGTGGGCGATCCTGCAGCGGACAAGGACAGTTTGCTGATGCGTGAGGCGTCACCGGTGTTCTTCGCTGACCGCATCAAGTGCCCGCTATTCGTGGCACAAGGGCGCAACGACCCGCGTGTGAACGTGGATGAAAGCGACCAGATGGTGAAAGCACTGGAGGCACGCGGAGTGAAAGTGGAATACATGGTGAAGGACAACGAAGGCCACGGTTTCCACAACGAAGAGAACCGCTTCGACTTCTACAACGCCATGGAGAAATTCCTGGACCAACACATCGGTAGCGGCTATAAAGCAGCGGCTGAAGAACCCAAGAAGGCGGCGTGATGCCTTGGTGAAAGGATGATCATCCGCGAGCGGCGGTCCGAAAGGGCCGCCGTTCTTGTTTCCTACCACGATGACCTCTCGCAGCACGACCTTTGGGCGTATGGAAACATTGCGAAAACAGTTCAACGACGAAAGCCTGCGCCGCCTGCGCGAGAGCCAAGAGCGCATCCACTACTGCGTGAAACGGCTCAACGACAAGCAGCTCTGGCATCGCCCGAACCCGAATACGGTGAGTGTTGGCAATTTGGTTCTGCACTTGTGCGGTAACGTTGGTCAATGGGTCAACAGCACCATGGGCAACCGGCCCGATCATCGCCAGCGCGACAACGAATTCAGCGAATCGGGACCGATGGACAAGCGCCAACTCCTGGAGAGATTGGATGCCACGCTCTCCTACGCTTACGATGTGATCGCCGGACTGAGCGAAGCCGATCTGCAGCGAACGTGGCACGTGCAAGGCTTCACCGAGCCGGGCACGGCGATCGTACTGCATGTGGTGGAACATTTCAGCTACCACACAGGACAGATCACGCTTCACACCAAATTGCTATTGGACATTGACACGGGCTATTACGCCGGGCAGAAGCTGGATGTGACGGAGTGATGCCACTTTCTGCTCAGTCGGATCCACAGGGCATCATGATCACATGCACCTATGACCACATGGTAATTTAGCCCCATGGCCGCATCACACAGCAAGCTCTGGTACCTGGAACAGGTGGACCTGTTGAAGGGTTTGGACGGCGAGCACTTGCAACGCGTGGCCGATCACACTGTAGCGAGCACCGCGCACAAAGACCAATACATCTGGTTTCCTGAGCAGCCCAGTAACGTCATCTTCTTTCTCAAGCGTGGCCGCGTGAAGATCGCCACCATGGGTGAAGATGGTCGGGAGGTGATCAAAGCGGTACTCTATCCCGGCGAAGTGTTCGGTGAGCTTTCGCTGGCTGGCGAAGAGAAAAGGCGCGATCATGCGATCGCCCTGGATGACGATGTGGATATCTGTGCCATGAACATTGACGATGTGCAGGCGATGCTGAGCGAAAACCCGAACCTGAACATGGCCATTACCCGCATGATCGGGGAGCGGACCATCAGCATCGAGCGCCGCTTGGAGGGTATGGTCTTCAAGGATAGCAGGACAAGGATCATCGACTTCCTGAAAGAAATGGCGAAGAAGCATGGGCAACGTATTGGCCAGGAGACCCTCTTGAAGCACGCATTGACCCACCAGGACATCGCCGACCTAACGGCCACGAGCCGTCAAACGGTGACCACGGTACTGAATGAATTGAAAAAACAGGATCAGGTGTATCTGGAACGTGGTAAACTACTGATCCGCGACCTGGACCGCCTTCACTGATGTGGACCTTGTACGTGCGCGACTATTGCCATGATTGTGCTCGTGTGTTGGCGTGGTTGGATGAGCAAGGGATCGTCTACGACCTGAAGGATATCGACCGAACCGGCGGAACAACTTCCCAGCGATTCTTCATAGCCCCTGCCCTCTGCCGCGGCACCGAATTGGTCGCATACGGTATCGACATCATTTCCTTCTTCGAGGGCAACGCCCGGTGAACCAACGGCAAGGCAACGTGGAACGCCTTCGTAACGTCCAGTTCACGTACGTCTCCAATAACATCGAACAAGTTGAACCGAACCATATGGCATTCAGCGTGTTCTGCACCTAACGTTCAATTAACTTGCCCCACTTGATCATAGCAGGCATGAAGTATGTGAAGTTCGTTTTCCTCGGCGTGGCTCTTTCCATCATGGGCAGTACCTGGGCTCAGGTGGTGCTCAACGAAGTATGTGTTTCGAACCTGAATGGACTCACCGTAAGCAACCCCATTGACGGAGCTGCTGAGCAGGAAGACTGGGTTGAACTGTTCAACACCACTGGCGCCGCCGTGAACATCGCTGGTTGGTACCTGAGCGACGATCTTGCCCAGCCCACCAAATGGGCCTTTCCGGCAGGTGCGAGTATTCCCGCCAACGGTAGGCTTGTGGTGTTGTGTTCAAGTTGGAACGGCTTCTTCGGTGGTTACTATTCCACGAATTTCAAGTTGACCCAAACCTCCGCTGACCAGATCATTTTAAGTGACGGAAGCGCCACTCCCGTTGATAGCTACCAACTGAACCTGCGCACCATGGCCGACCAAAGTCGAGGTCGGGTGCCCGATGGAGCTGGAAGTTGGTCGCTGATCGCTACTCCTACTCCCGGTGCCGCTAACGGCGCCGCCCTTCCCGAATATGTCGACCGCCCAGTGATGACCCCTGCCGCGGGTTTCTACGCTGGCGCCCAATCGGTAACGATCACCGGCCCTGCTGGTGCCACCATTCGGTATACACTGAACGGAAACAAGCCGACCGTCACTTCCACAGCGTACAGCGGGCCTATCAATGTAGCCGCCAATACCGTAGTGCGCGCTGCTTGCTTCAGTGCCACGCCCGGGGTGCCTTCCAGCTTCATTGAAACCAATTCGTATTTCATCAATAGCCCACATACGATCGCCGTGCTCAGTATAGCCGACGACGAATTACCAACGCTGCTGAGCGGTACCCAGATCGAACCTCTCGGTTCCTTCGAATACTTCGGCCCTGATGGGGTGTTGCGCGATGAAGCCACAGGCCATTTCAACGAACATGGTCAGGATAGCTGGGCCTATGATCAGCGTGGCTTCGATTACATCGCACGCGATCAAACCGGGTACAACGATGCCATCCACTACCCGATCTTCAGGGGAAAAGACCGCCAGAAATACCAGCGACTCATCATCAAGGCTCTCGCCGGCGACAACTGCCCATTCGGCCCAGGCCAACCAGCGCATATCCGCGATCCTTACGTGCAAGCGCTCAGCCAGATCGGCGAGCTGCATTTGGATGAACGTAGCTACGAACCCTGCGTGCTTTACATGAACGGGCAATACTGGGGGGTGTACGACATGCGCGAGAAAGTGGACGATGCGGACTTCACCAAGAAGTATTACGGTCAGGATGCGAACAATATCTATTGCATCAAGACTTGGGGCGGTACTTGGAACGAGTTCGGCGGGGCCGCGGCATCAACCGATTGGAATGCCTTGCTCAACTACATCAACACGAACGACATGGGCGATGCGACCGCCTTCGCGTATGTGGATGATCGCTACAACTGGAAAAGCCTGATCGACTATTTCTGCTTGAACAGCTATGTGGTCTGTGCCGATTGGCTGAATTGGAACACCATCTGGTGGAAAGGCTTGGATCCTACTGGGGAACACAAGAAGTGGGGTTATGCGCTGTGGGATGAGGATGCCACATTCGGCCACTACGGCAACTTTACGGGGATCCCCGATCAATCCGTGAACGCGGATCCCTGTACCGTGGAAGAACTCGGCGATCCAGGTGGGCAGGGCCATACCGTGATCCTGCGCAAGCTGATCGACGAGAATGAAATGATCCACGACTACTACGTGAACCGCTACATCGATCTGGGAAATACAGTGTTCAGTTGCGACAACATGAACCATTTGCTGGACAGCCTGCTCACCATGGTAACCCCGGAAATGCCCGCCCAATGCGCCCGCTGGGGCACCAGCATGGCCACTTGGCAGGCCAACGTGCAAGTGCTGCGCAACTTCATCGATGGGCGCTGCATTACCACGCAGCAG
>JANNYL010000099.1:0-4326 GCA_031410075.1 Flavobacteriales bacterium | reverse complement strand
CAAGCGAAAGGCAGTTTGCTCGTTCACCAGAAAATGTTCGAGAGCCGTCTGTTCTTCACGGACAAACTGATCGAAATGGGTGCGCAGATCACGCTTTGCGATCCGCACCGCGCCTTGGTGATCGGCAACGATTTCCAAAGTCCGCTGCGTGCCATCCGAATGACCAGCCCGGATATACGTGCGGGTGTATCGCTACTAATAGCGGCGTTGAGTGCTGATGGGACCAGTACCATTGACAATATCGAGCAGATCGATCGCGGCTACCAGCGTATTGCCGAACGACTGAACGCACTTGGCGCGCGAATTGAGAGGGTGGAATAACCGATCTTCGTCCCACCATGCGCCATCTTCTCATTTCCGCCCTTGCGGCACTCCCCATACTGGCATCCGCCCAGCAGGAACGCCTGACCAATGTTCAGCTCGGCCAACAAGCCCCTGAGATCGTGATGAGCAGCCCTACTGGCGAAGTGCTCCGACTTTCCCAGCTCAAAGGCAAAGTGGTTTTGGTTGATTTCTGGGCCAGTTGGTGCCGGCCTTGCCGAATGGACAATCCGTTCGTGCGCAGTACCTATCATCAGTACAAGAACCAGTTATTCACGAACGGAGAAGGCTTCGCTGTTTTCAGTGTGAGCTTGGACCGGCAGGGCGGGCTTGAAAATTGGAAAGCGGCTATCGCGAAAGACAGTCTCGATTGGAAATGGCACGTAGGCGCTGTGGAAGACGGGCAGAACGCGGCGGCTCAAGAATATGGGGCCAAGTTCATCCCTACCAATGCCATCATCGACGGTACTGGCAAGATCATCGGGAAGGATCTGCATGGCGAAGCGCTGACCCAGCTGCTGGAAAGCCTGGTTGAAAAAGATCCGGTGAAACTGGAAGCTCTCCAGAAGAAACAAGCAGCTGAGGCCAAGAGCGCTGCCAGATCAGCCAAAAAGAAAAAATAACCAGCAGGCAGACGGCAAATGAGCGGATGCCGGTTGCTGGTGATCCGAACGGCACGATGTTGGTAACGCGGATGAAGTTCCAGCCACCTACTTTCGTCCTCCCCGAACAAACAAGCCACATGAAGTTCCTCGCACAAGTTCTCGCCATCGGCACTATCCTAGCCACCAGCACAGCGTTCACCTTGAGCACGCCTCCGGATGGTGGCGACCCCAAGATCGGTACGAACATCGGGGACCGCGCTCCAGACCTGGCTTTCGCCAACCCTGAGGGCAAAGTGATGAAGCTTTCGGAGCTACGCGGCAAATACGTGCTTATCGATTTCTGGGCCAGTTGGTGCGGGCCTTGCCGTATGGAGAATCCGAACGTGGTGCGTGCCTATGGGAAATACACCAAGGCCAAATTCAAAACCGGAAAGGGATTCGCCATCTTCAGTGTGAGTTTGGACAAAATGAAGGAGCCGTGGAAGGCAGCGATCGCGAAAGACAAACTCGCATGGCCTCACCATGTAAGCGACTTGGCCGGTTGGGAGTCACAAGCCGCCGGTCTCTATGGGGTGCATTCCATTCCTGCGAGTTTCCTCATTGACCCGAACGGGATCATTGTGGGCAAGAACCTTCGTGGGCCTGCCTTGGATAGTGAACTGGACAAGCATGTGAAGAGCTTTTAAGCGACCTCGCTCGAATTGGGCCAATGAAAAAGTCTCCGGATCACCGGAGACTTTTTCATTCCGGCATTCGGTTTCGCTTTGAGCGTAGTCCTTAAGTGCGGACTTCTGAACCAGAATTCCGCCACTCTGTTACCAACCTGACTTTCCAACCCTTCCCCTGCCGATCTGTCCCGATCGCGCGCATGGCATAAAGATCGATCTTCGCGGCCCTCATTAGCCAACCCTCAGCTCTAGTGAGTTGGACCATGTTCAGAAAGAAGCCCAAAGCCATGTCGGAATCCAAAGAAGCAACGGCCTCATGGCCAGTTGAGCAAGTCCCTTCAACACCCGAAGAACGAGAATTCCTGCACGCCAGCGAGGCTGCCAGTGAGCATGCCGTTCGGGATTCGGAACCACAACCTCTCGATGAGCTTGAAGTTGCGAAACGTGAGCTAGCCAGCCTGAACGACAAGCACCTTCGCCTGTTGGCCGAGTTCGACAACTTCCGCAAGCGTACCGCCAAAGAGCGCCTGGATCTGATGCATTTCGCTGGTGAGAACACGCTCAAGAACATGTTACCCGTGCTCGACGACATGGAGCGCGCCATTGCCAACAATGCGAACGTTGATGAGATCAATGTGGTGAAACAGGGTTTCATATTGATCCACCAGAAACTGGTTCAAACTTTCGGCGCCTTAGGTGTAAAGCCCATGAGCGATGTAAAAGGACAACCGCTCGATGTGGATCGGCATGAAGCGATCACCAGCACGCCTGCACCAAGCGGCGACCTGAAAGGAAAAGTGGTGGATGTGGTGGAGAACGGGTACACCCTGAACGACAAAGTGATCCGATTCGCGAAAGTGATCGTGGGCGAATAAACGCAGGTCCAAGCAGATCATGAGCAAACGTGACCCTTACGATGTTTTAGGAGTTGGCCGAAACGCCACGGCAGAAGAGATCAAGAAGGCGTATCGCCAGATGGCCATCAAGCATCACCCGGACAAGAACCCCGGTGACAAGGCGGCCGAAGAGAAATTCAAAGAGGCGGCTTCTTCCTACGAGATCTTGAGCGACCCCGAGAAAAAGGCACGCTTCGACCGCTTCGGACACAACACCCCAGGTGGTGGTGGCGGTGGCGGTTTCCAAGGTGGCGGCATGAACATGGAGGACATCTTCTCCCAGTTCGGCGACATTTTCGGCGGCGGATTCAGTGGCGGTGGTTTCGGACAAAGGAGTCGTGGCCAGCGGGTAGTGAAAGGAAGCAACCTCCGCGTCCGGATGAAGCTCTCGTTGGAGGAGATCGCCCAGGGTGTTGAAAAACAATTGAAGCTGAACAAGCTGGTTCGCGGCAAAGGCAGCGAATACAGCACCTGCCGCACCTGCAACGGCCAAGGGCAAGTGACACGCGTGCAGAGCACCTTCATCGGCCACATGCAAACGGTGAACACCTGTCCAACTTGCGGCGGTATGGGCCAAACCGTGAGCAAGCGTGCACCCGGGAGCGATGAGCACGGTCTTGTTCGTGAGGAAGTTGTGGTGAGCGTAAAGATCCCTGCCGGTGTAGAAGAGGGCATGCAACTCAACATAAGCGGCATGGGCAATGATGCGCCTGCCGGTGGTGTCCCTGGTGATCTGCTGGTGGTGATCGAAGAAGAAGCAAATGCCGATCTGAAGCGCGATGGGCACGACTTGCATTACGAAGCCTTCATCAGCGTGATCGACGCGGCACTTGGATCGAGCATTGAAGTACCCTTGGTTTCAGGCAAAGCGAAAGTGAAAGTGGAGCCTGGAACACAGAGCAACCACACGCTCCGTCTGAAGGGCAAAGGCCTGCCAAGTGTCAACCATCATGGCCTTGGCGATCTCTTCGTTCATGTGATGGTGTGGACGCCAACAGACTTAAGCAAGGAGGAACGCGGCGCACTGGAAAAGCTACGTCAAAGCCCGGGCTTCCAACCAAAACCTACGGCCAAGGACCGTGGGTTCTTCGAGCGGGTAAGGGAAATGTTCGGGAATTGACCGGTCGGCAGGAGTTACCGCCCAGAATTTACTTTCAGGCTCTGTGACCAAGATCAAGATCTGCTGTATCAGCAGCCTAGAAGAAGCACGCCTTGCGATCGATCACGGAGCCCACGCGATCGGACTTGTAAGTCGAATGCCGAGCGGGCCGGGGCCGATCGAAGATGATCTGATCGCGGAGATCACCTCCTCATTCCCACCTTCAACGAACACTTTTTTACTCACAAGCGAAACAGCAGCAGCTGGGATCATTGCCCATCATGCAAGGGTAAAGACCACGACGATACAGATCGTTGATGCCGTCCCCTCCGGCACATACGCCGCAGTCCGAACGGCCCTGCCAGGCGTCAAGCTTGTACAGGTGATCCACGTTCGCAACGAGCGAAGCATTGATGAGGCCATCGAAGCTGCCGAGCACGTCGATCACCTGTTGCTCGACAGCGGTAACCCGGGCCTTCGCGTGAAGGAGCTCGGTGGCACAGGCCGTACGCACGATTGGTCGATCAGCCGGCGGATCGTGGAGCAAAGCCGCGTTCCTGTATTCCTGGCAGGAGGACTGAATGGCAGCAACGTTGCTGAAGCGATCGATCGCGTGCAGCCCTATGGCGTTGATGTTTGCAGCGGAGTGCGCACAAACGGAAAACTCGACCAAAAGAAACTCAGCGAATTCTTCCGCTCAGTGCAGGATCGAACTACTTCTTCTTCCTGACCAACGC
>JANNYL010000098.1:0-7639 GCA_031410075.1 Flavobacteriales bacterium | reverse complement strand
CTGATCTCGTTGCTGATGGCCCACGTGTTCAAGTCCAATACATCAATGCGGTCGTCCACGCCGTCGAACGCGTAGGCCGCATTGGGAACCCCGTACCGGTCCGCCGTGGGCAGGGGTCCCACCAACACGCCATTGTGCCCGTTGCCTGAAGCATCATTCGGTGAATTGTTGAACGGATAGCACGCGACAAGTCCATCGCTCAAACTGTTCCCCGCAGTGGTGAAACCTGCGGCAGGCGCGTATGCGGAAGCACCGCCGGAGCAATTGGTCTTCACTTGAAAGGTGTAATTCGTCCAAGCGGAAAGCCCGGACAAGGGATAGGAGGTACCCGTGATCGCCGATACCGTGTTCCACGAGGACGCACCCACGGGCTTCCATTGCAGGTCATACGAGACTGCGCTGCCCGCTGGCATCCAATTCAACTGTGCCGTGTTGGCGGTGACGTTGCTCGCGTTCGATCCGAAAACAGTGCCGCAGGCCACGGCCGTGCAGTTGATCAAGCAGGGCGCAGCGGACACCGACGCGGTGATCACCGCCAGCGGCTGCGGGCCGAAGCCGTTGTTGAAGTTGATGCCGACCGGGTTCAAGTGACAATAGCTCATGATGGTGCCGCCGCTGGGCGGTATCGGCCCGGTTGCGCATCCGCCGCCTTCGGGATAGCCCGCTGTAGGCCCACAGCCATCGATCTGCGTGCTGTTGCCGTTCCACACGCAGGCGTGGGTGTGGTTGGAGCCGAGCAGATGCCCTTCTTCATGCGTCACCACTTCCACGGCGCCCGAATACACGGGAACGTTGAGGAAGGTGGTGGAGATACCGCAGTAGCACATCGAGTTGTCGTTGTCGGGGTTGCACAAGCCCGCTAAGCTGGCCGCACGCCCTCCGTTACCGGCGAGCCCGAGTAAATTCGCGAGATCCCCGCTGAAGCTGTTGCGCGTGTTCTGGAAATAGGTGAGTTGCTCCAGGATCGTGGTGCCGATGTATGGGCTGGGTACATCCCAGACGAACACTTGGTTGAGGGTGATGCTGATCCCGTCGTTCAGGTAAAGCGCGGCGCTCTGGTTGAAGAGGGCAGTGACATAGTTCACCGTGTTCACCAAACCACCCTTCGCTTGGAAGATATCGTAGTTCACCTCCCAGTAGAACCGCACACATTTCACCGAGCGCTCACCCTCTATCGCCGTTGGCTGGCCATGTGACGGTTCTGCTTCCGGAGTGCTGCAAACCATGTTGGGTAATGGAAGATCATGCACCGCGTAGTAGATGTGAGCGCTGCTATGTTCCATAGGTCCGATCACATGATCGGCATGCCCATCGTTGATGAGGCCCATCACCTGGCCTGGGAACAGGCTTATAGCCGCCAGCGTGTTCGGGTCGTCATTCACAATGCCCACATAATGCAAGCCTGGCAACACTTCTGCCGGAAGACCTGTACTAGCTGTGATCACCTGGAACTCATCAGTGAGCCTATCCGAAGCCACAAGCTTCAGGCGCACATCACCTTGGCGCGTTGGAACGATCAACTCCAGAACCTTCGGGGCCGTGCGCAACAAATCGTTCAACACGAGTTCATCTATTGAGCACATCGAAGCCTCTGGTAAAAGCTTCCTCATTTCCGCATTCAACGTTCGCGATGTGAAGGGTCGATACGTCGGCCAAGAGTGGTGCTGGGTTTCAGCACCAACAACCATCGAAGCCACACCTCGTGGCGACACCTGACCATTGAGTTGTGCGCACGCACAAACGCTGATCAAAGCGATACATATGCGCTGCTGAAGCGAGAAAACAGTTCGGCTCATGCGGGGAGAGAGTTACTTTATCGATGAACGACCTTGATCGCTCGAAGATCCAATTTCCTCCCCCAAAGACGGCCACTAGTAGAAAGGGTTGCGTGTTCGCAGCCAACCATACACTGGCACTTGCGCTACGTCGCCAACGAGATCCAGCACAATCAAGCGGATCAAAACTATTCGCAGCGAAAGTTGCCCAGTCTATGGCAACTGCTCTACCCTCACGTTCGTTGGCACTGTACCCCCAACATTGATCAGCACCGGATCGCGATCATTTTCAACTCCCACGTATTTGACCGAGCCATCGAGGTTGCAGTCTTCAGGATAGTAACCGCTCACAACGTTGGTCGGTACCGTACTGCCGATGCGCACAAGGATCGGATCGCGATCGTTGCTGGCACCCACATATTTCAGATTTCCATCGCGCACCACATTGCCGGACCACAACGTATTGATCGCACCAATTGTCTTCTGGGCTTGGGTTCCGTACGTGGTGGTCGCAAGGTTGGCGAAGTCGATCGTGGTGGTCGTCGTATTCAAGCTAACAGCGTTCGCTATCATGCAACCCAAATGGTTCCGGTGTTTCACGGCCACGTAATAGTTACCAGCTGGCGCGAGCAACGAGATCGGTGAGATCCCATCTTCCGCTACCACATCCCCATCACTTTGCACAAGTGCAGGTCGTGTGGCTACGATCGTCGCTGGCGTTGCACTATTGCGAAGTTCCACTTGTACCCAATCGACGATCGCATTGTCGCCCGTGATGGAAGTCACACCCGCTTGCATGATCTCTCCTCCCCCATCACTTGCATGGGTGAAGCCCGCAGCGCTGTATGGCTCACTGGCCGGCAGAATTCCAGCGGTCCGCAAGTTGTCGCGCATCTTCAGCGTACCTGCATCGTACGCACCTTCGAGCATCAACTTCAGCGCGAGGCGCATGCCGCTGTTGGTTACTGAAATGTTGTCGAGGTACAATCGATCGCCATAGTCGTTCACGCCCGTGAAGCGAATGACGACGCTTTGGCCATCGTATGCGCTCAGATCGATATCGTGCAACAACCATTGGTTCGCTGCCGAGGGTGCCCAAGGGCTTGCGCCGGTCGTCGTGGTGCCCAACGCGAGCGCCTCCTGATAGTACAGCGTTGTCCAATTGGCTCCACAATTCGTAGTGATCTCCACGCGCAACCCATCCGTATAACTCGCACCATAGGGCTTGTACGCATGGTGGAATTTCAAATGCGTTCCGGCACTTCCACCCAAGGTGATCACCGGTGTTACCAATCGATCCAATTGGCCGGGTGCGTTGTAATAGTAGTAATCCATTCGCCATGCGCGGGTGGCGTTGCCGTCAGCACCGGTCACGGAAACATTGGTCCAACTGTCGAGCGCGTCCAAATTTTCCAGCGCCCAACCATTCGGTGCAACAACTTGGTTCTCGGCGTTCTCGCTCACTGGTGTGGCGGCGTTGCTGTTCGCGTAGGTGATGAAGCCCGGGATAGTCCTCGTGCTGCTTCCGTTCACATCCGTAACGGTGAGGGAAACATCATAGGTTCCTGGCGTACTGTATGTGATGAGAGGGCTACGACTCGAGCTTGTTGTCGGCGACCCGCCCGGGAAGCTCCAGCTCCAAGTCGCATTCACTCCGCTCAATGCACTGTTGTCCCAGAACTGGACGCCGGGTGCCAGACAAGTCACCGTGCGTTTATCGGCTGCGAAATTGGAAAGCGGCTGAGCTGGTGCTTCGAGCGCGCTTTCCCAAACACTGCGATCCGTAGCGTTCCGAACTACGCCATCACGATAGTTGATCAGGAGGCGCGTACTGTAAATGCGCGCAGGAAGGCCCGCGTTCCACAACGACCATGAAGGTGCCGCATCGCTTCGATAATAGACAGCTCGCCGCGTACCGATGTACAATCCACCGTTGCTCCCTAATTGATGCGCTATGTTGCTGGGCCATTCCCCGTTCAAGTTCACGTCCGTGATGTTCGTCCAAGTTGTTCCGCCGTTCACGCTTTTGAATACCACGTAACCGTTCAAATCCGGTGAGTTGCCATATTGGCTCGTGCGACACAACCAGATCGTTTGTGCATCGGTGCCGCTCACCGCAATGTCATATGGCACCCATGTGTTCCCGTTCAGTTGCGCACTCGTTGGTGTCACGTTGATCCAATTGGCACCTCCATCGATACTTCGCCAGATCTTTTTCACGCCCCACCAATCTGGCCAGGTGCACACGTACATCCTGTTCGGGTCGCTGAATGCCACTTCGATGCTCGTCAATTTCTCATGGAAGTTGTGAACCTCGCTGAACGAAGTGCCATTGTCGTCCGTGCGCCAAAGGCTGGAGTCCACTCCCACGAACGCGGTGTTCACTGAATTGGGATGCCAGACAACCTCGCTGCTTTCACCCGTGATATAGCTGGCGTTCGGTTCTTTCGTCCAACTGCCGTTCACATTGGCCACCAGTCGATCACCGCTCAGGATCTTGTAGCCATAATCGCTCAACGCACGCCGATCGTACTGTGGGTGAACGAAACCGCGGATCCCATCACCACCATCAGTACAAACCCAGCCGTTGGTGTAAACGTTGTTATCCTTCAACAAGGTGCCGTTGTGATAACAGCCACCCAACATGACTTGGCTTCCCGTCCAACCACCTGCGCCAAAGCCCCAGAAGTCGGTTCCTGATATTCCGAAGATGCGTTTGTTGAACGTTGCCCCTGCATCATTGCTATAGAAAATGCCGCCGTCGCACGCAGCCCAGATCTCGCTGCCGTAGTATCGAATGTCATGTATGTCGGCATGTACATAATCCACTTTTTCGCTATGGCTCCATTTCGCGGGGCACGTAAAGTTCACTCCACCATCGGTGCTCACCCAGCGGTTCACGCCACATGCCATCAACTTGTTCGCGTTCGTGGGGTCAACCGCAAAGGCCAGATCATAGTAGTACTGCCCGCCATCATCGGTGCCCGCATCGCTCCATCCCATCAGGTTCATGTTCGTTGCGCTTGGCACACCTGCAGGACCGGATCCACAGCACTGGAACGTCCAGTTCGCGCCATTGTCCATGCTCTTGTACACGCCGTACAATCCGCTTCCTCCATCAGCAGCGCCGGTGCATAGCGCATACACCGTGTTCGGTTCGATAGGTGTGGTGGCGATCTCCGTACGCATCTGCTCATCGGGGGCAACGGGCAAGGGCCAGCCTGTACCAATAGGAGCGAACAGTACACCATTGTTCACACTCCGCCAGAACTCCGTTCTGTTGCTCACTTGTTTGATGGCATACACCGTGTTCGGATCCCCGGGCTTCAATTCCAACTCCTGCCAAACACCGCTTTGAACCTGGGTGAACGACGAACCACCTGTGGTGCTGCGCCACAACCCTTGATCGCTGATCACATACAGGATCTGGTTGTTCGAAGGATGCATCACAATGTCCTTGATGTTGTGCGTGAGCCCTTGGAACGTAGCGTCACCTATGCTCGTCCATGTAGCTCCTCCGTTGATGGTTTTCCATAGATCACCTTCGGCACCCGCATAGATGATATTCTCATTGCTGAAGTCGATCTCGATGCTCACCACCTCGCCGATCATCAAATTCTTGGTCATGTTCGACCAGTTGAGGCCTTTGTCGGTGCTTTTCCAAATGCCGGCGTTCGCGGTACCTGCCCAAACAGTGTTCGGGTTGCTCACACTTTGTTCAGCGGTATAGACGTGTGCTGCACCCGATGCGTAGCTCTTCGCGACGGATCCATGATCCCAATCTATGGGGCCGATGCAACTCCAATTCGCAGCCCTGGATGATGCAAGTTCTTCAGTTGCATTCAGGTAGTCATGCAAGTTCGTTCCATAATTCGCACGTTGTACAGGATCCTTCGGTACCAGTTCATGGCCGAACTCCCGCTTCCACCGTTTGAAGTATTGGGTGTGGTTGTTCTTCTCGAAAGGATGCGTGCTGTAGTAAGCCGCATAAGCCGCAGCAACCGCACCCGGATCGGGGTTCTCCGAATACATCAATTGCACCCATTGGGGTAACGCAACAACGTCGTTGTTATAGCGCAACGATTCGAGTTGGGCCGATACGGTGATCAGCTTCGCACAGAAAACAGATAGGAGCAGGATTCTCTTCATGGTTCTGGTTGAAGAACAGTGCAAGATGCATGAAACAGCCTGTGGCTGCTTTACTTCTTCGACCGAGTCTTTGGATCCTGACAAATACCAGACATCCCGCGAAAGGAACTACGACTTGTCCAGCACCCTAGGCACTTTGAAGTAGTCGCTGTCCTTCACTGGCGAGTTCATAAGCACATCGTGCTTTGAAAGTCCGGGCGTCGCCACATCTTCTCGCAGAACGTCCTGTTCTTCGCTCAGGTGGATAAGTGGCTCCACACCCTTTGTGTCGATCTCGTTCAACTTCTCGACAAAGTCGATCACCCGTTGCATATCACCGAGCAGTTGTTCGCGCTCAGCAGGGTTGCTCACGTCCAATCGCGCCAGTTCAGCGATCTTGTCGAGGGTGGTTTCATCGATCTTCATTGAATTCCAAACGCTGAGGCGCTGAGGGAGTGCAAAGGAACGCAGAGGGCTGGAATATGCAACCTGATCGGCTTAAAGACCCCACCGAGACGTGAAGTTGATCAGATCACGACAGGTGGTCCGTTCTTGCGGGGAGCGTATTTCTTCAATGGCGCCTCGATCACATCAAAGACCTGATGGCGCAAGTTATCCAGGTCAGCTTCGGTAAGGCCTTTTGTGGAGACGAACGGATGCACCACCGTGCAGGCAAAACCAGGATGCCCTCTGCTCAGAAACTCTCCCGGCTCGCCGAACAATTTCCAATGATCGAGGAATGTGATGGGCACGATGGGCACCTGCTTCTCGATGGCCAATTTGAAGGCGCCATCCTTGAACAGCTTCATGCGCGGAGCAGTGGACGGAATGGTTCCTTCAGGGAACATCGACACACAGATCCCCTTGTCGATCGTGCGAGCTGCTTTGATCAATGCCTTTGCCGCTTCGGTCCTGCTCCCTCGGTTCACAGCGATGTTCATGCGTTTGAAGAACATGCCGATGAGTGGCCACTTCAGCAGTTCGTATTTCCCCATGAACAGGAAGAAGTCAGGCACTGAACTATACATATGTACGATGTCCAAGTAGCTGCCATGATTCGCACAAATGATGTACGGCGGCTTCGGAAGTGGCGCCTTGCTGATCACGCGTTGCGGTACGAGCAAGAAGATGTTGAGGAATACGCCCCATCCTCGCATCACTTTGAACGCGCGTGGATAGCCTGTATCGTCTCTCAACAACAACTTGAATGGGATATACAACACCGCAAGCGAGCCGAAGAAGATCGCTCCGAAGTACAACTTGTACAAAAAACGTGGTACACAGAAGAGGTACTTCAACACAACAGAACGCATGGCCTCCCCCTCGCAGACCAAAGGCTGGTCGTGGTGCTGGTGCTCGTATGTTGACATTGATCCCTGAAAACGCAGCGCGAATGTAGTTGTGGCAGCAGGCCCTAAGCCACAGGCTTCAGGCCCCGTTCAGCGAGCGGCGCATTCAGCGCACTATCGAAACGCTGGGCACTTCTTCGGCACTATCGTGTAGCTCGGATCAGCTTGTGGCCAGTAGCCTGTGGCCTCCAGCAGCACTGCTATCTTCGGCCACTTCCAAAAAAAAATGGCTCGCATCCTTACCGGTATACAAAGCACCGGCACCCCTCACCTCGGGAATTTGCTCGGTGCCATTCAACCGGCCATTGCCATGAGCGAGGCACCCGGTAACGACGCCTTTCTCTTTATCGCCGATCTGCATTCGTTCACCACCATGCGTGATCCGGC
>JANNYL010000097.1:0-9380 GCA_031410075.1 Flavobacteriales bacterium | reverse complement strand
GCGATGATGGGCTCGACAACGACTGCGATGGTCAGGCCGATGAGGACTGCGGGAACTGTCTGGACAATGACGGTGATGGGTTCACCACCTGCCAGGGCGATTGCAACGACAACAACGTCAGCATCAATCCCGGCGCAGTGGAAGTGTGTGATGGACTCGATAACGACTGCGATGGGCAGACCGACGAAGGCTGCGGTCCGCAGGAGATCTGCGACGGTGTGGACAACGACGGCGACGGGCAAGTGGACGAAGGCCTGGGCCTGGGCACCCCCTGCGGGTGCGGAGGTGTGCTGATCTGCGATGGCAATGGCGGAACCACGTGCAGTGTACCCTTGCTCACAGAGATCTGTGCAGATGGCATCGACAATGACTGCGATGGACTAGTGGATGAGAACTGCAACCCTTGTCCAGACAATGACCTCGACGGCTTCACCACCTGTCAGGGCGATTGCGACGACACCAACGCCAACGTGAACCCAGGCGCGACCGAACTCTGCGATGATGGGCTCGACAACGACTGCGATGGTCAGGCCGATGAGGACTGCGGGAACTGTCTGGACAATGACGGTGATGGGTTCACCACCTGCCAGGGCGATTGCAACGACAACAACGTCAGCGTCAATCCCGGCGCAGTGGAAGTGTGTGATGGCCTCGATAACGACTGCGATGGTCAGGTGAACGAAGGTGCGGTTTGTGGATGCGCGCCAGCAGGCACACCGTGCGAGGACGGCAATGCCTGCACGGTGAACGACACAGAGGATGGCGCGTGCAACTGTATCAGTGGTGTCAATGCACCGTTCGGAACGGCATGCGACGATGGCAACCCGAACACGACGAACGATATCTGCAATGGAAGTGGCATTTGCATCGGCACGGCATGCACCGACAACGATGCGGACGGTTTCACGACCTGTCAGGGCGATTGCAACGACAACAACTTGAACATCAATCCCGCGCGGCCTGAACTCTGCAACGGTGTGGACGACAATTGCAACGGGCAGGTGGATGAGGGAGGCGTGTGCCCGTAGTCCCTTTGTGAAAACCGGATCAGCGAAGCCTCCTGATAGGGGGCTTTGCTGTTGTGGTGAGCGATCGCGAAGGGGAGGCACCAAAGGTTATCGGTCAGTTCTGATCCTGCTTGTTGACCATGGTGAGAATGGTCGTTATCGCCACCGTCTCCCCGATCTCGTCGAACACCTGCACCAGGAACTTTACCCCAGGCCGTTGACCCGGGCAGAGTTTCCCCTTCGCCACCCCGGGTTGGCGCCCGGAGCAGGCTCCCGCCGACGAAGCCGCCCACGCGATAGCGCGAGCACCCGATCAGCTACATTCAACCTCGCGCCGCCGTATCCGGTCGCAGTGAATACCGACATCCGATGAAGACGCAGGCCTTGATCATCGGATTCTTGGGCCATCTCGCTTGCACAGCCCAGATGACCGGGAGTCCTTCAAACACCCGAACCGAGATGC
This sequence comes from Flavobacteriales bacterium, assembly GCA_031410075.1. Lineage (GTDB taxonomy): Bacteria > Bacteroidota > Bacteroidia > Flavobacteriales_F > PHOS-HE28 > PHOS-HE28. Next base: position 7,910 of record JANNYL010000097.1, on the reverse strand, counting down.
CAGAACCAACCGTAACCGTGAACACCATGCAGCAGGTCCTGGACGCATTCAACCGGCATGACCTCGATGCCATCATGGCCTTCTTCTCCGACGAATGTTCCTTCGACTTTCCGAGGGGACCTGAACCCTGGGGTCAGCGATTCGTTGGCAAGGAACAGGTGCGCGCAGCGCTGGCCGGCCGCTTCAAAGGGATCCCTGATGTCCACTACGGGGACGACCGCCATTTCGTGGCCGGCGACCGGGGCGTTTCCGAATGGACCCTCACCGGCACCACGGTCGCGGGCGTTCCCGTGAAGGTGCGCGGCTGTGACCTCTGGGAGTTCCGGGATGGGAAGATCATCCGGAAGGACTCCTACTGGAAGATCGTGGAGCAGTGATCGGTTTGACCGGTTATTCCTTTCAATACGTCGCGCGGTCTCATCAAGCTGCATCGCGATCCAACTTCCGTGATCGTCAAGATCGTCGCTCCCGAGGCCTCGGGACGCCACCGTCTCCCCGTTCTCATCGAACACACCACCAGGGAATTTGACGATCCCCTTCGCCACATCCTCAAGCGTCTGCTTCTCCGTCCCGGTCCAACAGGCATGCCAGATACACCGGTTTCACGAAGCGGCATTCATCCAGTCCGTAGTTCAGCAGCATCGGTTCCTAATGCGGGGTTAATCTCACCATCGCAACTTCCGGTTGAGGGCTTTTTCGGCTTTTCGTCTGTTACGCTCATCCACCACGAACCTCTTTCGCAGCGCACTCATTTCCCTTTTCGCCTTAGGGTGCTCCTGAGGATGAAGTAGGATCACCGTCCGGAGACCAAAGACATCCACTCCATGCAGTTGCCTAGCGTCGTGGTAATCGACCGGTGCAAGAACGTACTGCACTCCACGCTTCGCTTCAATTTCGAGCAGTTGAGCTGCAGGTCTGTAAAAGTCTGGAGCCATGATCAACGTCGGAGCTCCTTGGTGGTAGAAGTATGCCGCAGCGCTATCCAGAAGATCATAGAGCCGAAATACCCCCTCTACCTCGATCAGGGAATCCCCCAAGAGATTAAGAGCGTCCAGAATTGTTTGCACATCACCTTCCTTCGATCCATCCTCTGTCTGTAGACGGACGCGGGCCAGACTATCCAATGGATGTCTGAGTATCTGCTTTTCCCGGGCGACCAGTGTTGTCCACCAATAGAGACTGTCGATCTGTGTTAGCTGTGCATGAGCACAGTTGAGTGATAGTGCTAGCAAGACAACAATTGCTTTCTTAAGTGCCCCCATCCTTACGCTTAGACCTGGTTCAACTTTTTGTGCACCATTGCTACTTCTTTATCCGCATCACCTCCTGGTTCGCTGGCCTGGCCACGTTCAGCTCTGGGTCGGGCACCATGTTGGGCAGTGCGAAGAGCGCATCGGCGATGGGCTCCTCCTTGGCGGAGATGAGGGTGATCGTAGCGGTCATCACCCCCTTCACCTTCTTCACGATGCGCACGGGCAGGGCGCCGGCTATCTTCAGGTACTCGCCCCAGCCGTCGTATACGTGTTGCGCGTAGAGGGAGGCGTCCACCTTCAGGCGCGTGGGGTCGTAGGTGTACTCATAGGTGCCGCTCTTCCATTTCACCCGCACGATGTTGCAGGCGGCGCCATCGATGGTCACCACAGTATCCAGCTTCGTAACGGTGGGCGGCTTGCCGGTCATGGTGGCCTCGAGGTCCACCGCGTAGTCGGTAACCACGCAGGCATCCTCGCCCTCCAGCACGGTGTACATCTTGTTGGTGGCGGCCGTGTAGATACCCACTGAGGCCGGGGTGGAGTTGAGGTGCATACGGTAGTTGCCCTGCTTGTAGGTATGGGTGATGCGATCGCCCCATGTGCCCTCCGCCTTCATCTTCTCGATAAGGGTCTCCTTGGTCAAGCCCATCTTCTTCATGCTCTCGGCGGGCTCCAGGTCGGCGCTGTACACCAAGGTACCTTCGAACGATTGGCCGAAGGCTAGGAGAGCGCCCAGAAGGGCGATAGTGGAAAAGAGGGTTCTCATCGGTGCGAAGATGGGTGATCGAGCGGAAAGAGGTTGGTTCGGTTCGGGTCGGGCTTCCGTCATCGTAAGCTCACCGCCGATCAGTTCTGATCCAACTTCTTCACCATCGTCAAGATCGTCGCAATGGCCACCGTCTCCCCGGTCTCATCGAACACATTCACAAGGAACTTCAACCCGGGTCCGCGGTTCGGTACACGAGGCAGGCTTGCCCGGGGTGACAGGTCATCCCCGGATACACCGGCTTCACGAAGCGGCATTCGTCCAAGCTGTAGTTCAGCAGCATTGGCTATCGGTGTCAGTGCCCAGCATTCTTGATGATCTTGTGGACGCTTGTTCCGTCAGGTGTTCGTAGGTGAAGCAGGTAAGGACCATCCGCAAAGGACCCAAGGTTGATCCGATGCAACCCATTCGTATGGTCCGTCGCCGCATTAACGACAGATCCTTGGAAATCTGTGATCGTCATCGAGATACCCGGATCCGTAGCGATAGCGACGTAAACGATGCCTTCGGTCGGGTTCGGAAATACGAGCGGTTCCTCACGTTGCATTTCTGGATAGCCCACGTACTGAGGTGTGCATGTACCGGGATAGCCGGCCACCCCGCCAGGGCTGGAGCTCCAAATAGTGTCGAGGTGGCTCATGCACGCGATCCCGTACCAGTAGCCTGAGACGTTCCCCGGATTTTGCTGAGAGAACAGGCCATAGGGCGAACCGAAGCCTTCGATCCAGACTTGGCCTGGGAGGAACTCGTTCTCCGCATTGGTCAGTTCGATGATTCGACGCCCATCCCCCTGAACGTTGATGGCACTTACCACCATATCCATCAAGTTCGGAGCGCTACCACCTCCGAATGCGAGCCCGTCATCCGCGTACACATCGTGTACAGTATCGCCGACGGCGACGGCAAAGTCATAGAGCGTGCATTCCTGAACGGAGTCGGCGGGCAGGAAATAGACCCGGTCGTTGTCCTGCCGCAGCGCGCCCATGTATACGGCACCATATTGCTCAACTTTCTTGTACTGAAGACCCGCAACGCTCGTGTCCTGCCCAGAGATGCAGATGTTGGATGAACTTGCCCATTCGAACTCGGGAAATGGCGGTTGAGTGACCATGACCTCGAAGTACTGCACCCAGATCGCTGCGCTATCCGGGAACGGAAAGTTCATCTGTGCGTGCAAGGAAACGCAGGAAAAAAGCGCGATACAGGTTGTTGTTCGCATCGGCTAGCGCTGATCCAGTTTCTTGACCATGGTGAGGATCGTCGCAATGGCGACCGTTTCACCCGTCTCATCAAAGACGTCGACCAAGAACTTAACGATGCCTTTGGCAACATCTTCAGGTGTCCTCTTCTCCTGATCAACTTTCTCTTTGACCGTGAACCTGACCTGCCCCGGGTCGAGCCCGGGGTGACAGGTCATCCTCGGATCAACCAGCTTCACGAAGCGACATTCGTCCAGGCCATAGTTCAGCAGCACCGGTCCTTTGGGCGGATCAACGTCCCTTCGCTTTGCTCGGGATGTGCCCGCCGAGAGGCTGAGGATGAAGTAGCCGTGCGCCACTGTCTTCAAGTGTTACGCGGCCGAGCGCTTCTTGCCATGCACCGCTTTGGCTCGGGCCCGCACCGGGCGAGCACGCTTTCCTGCAACAGGAGTGCGCTTAGCGGGGCGCTTCGCAGCGGCCTTGGCTTTTTCGGCTTGTATGTACGCGGAGATCGCGCGCGAGTCTTCATCAGTGAACGGGCGCTCGCCAACGATGTGATCGAGGCCGTCCAGATCGAGCTTCTTGGTCCTCATGTCGGGAAGTATTGGTCCACAAGGTAACGTGCCGCTGGGGTATTGATGACCATCCGGTTGCCTCCGACATGCACCGCGCCCAGCTTATCGATGTAATGCTGAACGAGCTTGGTCTTGGCCAGAAAGCCCAGGTTACCAGCATGCCCGGCCTCGAAGGCCAGCTTGCAGCCGAACGCCACGAGATTGCCGAACACGCCATCGTACTTCTTGCCGTTCCCCTTGTTGATGGGCGCATTCTCCACCAGGTGCATGACGACGTGATCCTCCTTCACCTCGAAGCACACGAGCCCATGGACCATATCCGGTTCAGCGACCATGACAAGCTTGTATGTGGAGCGACCTGCTGTCATGAACTCCGTCTTCCAGTTGAACAGCCATCCGTTCTTTTTGGTCACTCGCTTCAGGTCGGTCACAGTGAGAGGTAGCATCAGCGTGGGGAAGCTCTCGCCGGTGGCCACCTCTTCGATGGACCGCGTGAGCTTGTCGATCTCGAAGGATAGTCCGGTGTGCTTGCGCTTGGCCATCAGTTCTGATCGATCTTCTTCACCATGGTAAGAATGGTCGCGATCGCCACCGTCTCCCCGGTCTCATCGAACATCCGCATCAGGTTACCTATTGCCACATACCGCATACGGTGGGTTCATGAGTTCGACTACAAGGGGACGGTCGATGCAGTTGTATGAGCACGAGAGGATCGTGTGTCGCCAGGTCTCGAACCCTCCAGCACGCACCACCAGATGATAGAACTGAGAGCGGTCGATCATAGCGCTGAAACGGCCATCAAGCGACCATGTGATCACCTGTTGCTCTCCCTGGCTATTGAAGAGGTTCATCTCGACGCTGGTGAGCGCTGTATCACGATCCCCATTCAACACCATGCCAGTAAGCAGCTGTTCTGAGCGTTGAGCAAGGACGCTATCGCCGAGCATCGTTGCGGCTAACACCACCAACACGATATGAAAGAGACCCCGTTTCAATTCTGATCAAGTTTCTTCACCATCGTGAGAATAGTCGCAATAGCAACGGTCTCACCCGTTTCGTCAAAGACATCAACGAGGAACTTCACGATCCCCTTCGCCACATCCTCCGGCGTCCGCTTCTCCATCCCGGGCCAACAGGCCCTCCTTCTCCTTCACGGTGAAGCGCACCTGCCCCGGGTCGAGCCCGGCGTGACAGGTCATCCCCGGATACACCGGCTTCATAGCGGCATTCATTTCGGATGAGTTTCAGTTGTATCGTAGATCTCGTCCTTGATGTTCACTGTCTCGATCGTCGGTTTGGTCGGTTTGGGTGGTATGGGGTATCGCAGGCCGTATGGCCCTGGCCTGCGGCTCGCAGCGATTGCCATCTGGATCAGGTCGTTGATACTATCACTGCTCGACCTCACGATGCCGAAGTCTGGCCAACTCGTCCTGGTCCAGGTCCTTTGAGCGTAGATCTTCCCAAGACTGTCCAGTTCAAACCAATAAGAACCACCATCAACCGGAGCGTAATGTTCATCCGTCCAACCGGTGACAATATGCCTGCCTTCGCAGTAGTCGAACTCGATCCGTCCCCACAGTGAGTCCTTCGCCGAGTGTTTCGGAAGTGATGTGATCGTGTCACGGAAGCAAAAGCTTCGATGTTCACTCAGCCATGTGTAGCGGATCTTCTGCTCAGACACGCTTCCGCCACAGCCAGCCAGCGCTATCGTTAATCCTATGAGGAGCTTGGCCTTCAATTCTGATCAAGTTTCTTCACCATCGTAAGGATCGTTGCAATGGCAACCGTCTCACCCGTTTCATCGAACACATCGACCAAGAACTTCACAATGCCTTTAGCAACGTCTTCAGGCGTCCTTTTCTCTTGGTCGACTTTCTCTTTGACCGTGAACCTGACCTGTATAGTCATCCCCGGATACACCGGCTTCACGAACCTGCACTCATCCAATCCATAGTTCAACAGCACAGGCCCCTTCGGTGGGTCCACGAACAATCCAGCAGCCCTTGAGAGGATGAAGTAGCCGTGCGCCACGCGCCCCGTGAAGATGGTGCCCTCGAGGCTATTGGCGTCCATGTGCGCGTAGAACTTGTCGCCGCTGAGGTGGGCGAAGTCCTCGATGTCCTGCAAGGTGACGGGATGGATATCGGTGATCACGGTGTCGCCCACGTGCAGCTCCTCGAAGTGCATGCGGAAGGTGTGCTGCTTGGTGATGTTCATCCGCGCGCCCTGCTGGTATTGCTGGGTGATGGCGGTGATCATGCTGGGGTGGCCTTGGATGGCGGTGCGCTGCAGGTAGTGCATCACGCCGCGCTTGCCGCCCATCTCCTCGCCGCCGCCCGCGCGACCGGGGCCGCCGTGTACCAGCGTGGCCAGCGGACTGCCGTGGCCGGTGTTCTCCTTCGCCATCTCGCGGTTGAGGATGAGCATGCGGCCGTGGTGGCTGGCGGCGCCCCACACGAATTGCTGCGCCACCTTCTCATCGTACGTGGCGATGCTGGCGCAGAGGCTGCCCTTGCCGAGTTTGGTGAGGGCCACGGCATCGTCGATAGTTGAGTAAGGCATAAGAGTGCTCACCGGACCGAAGGCCTCCACGTTGTGGCTCTGCTGGTTCTTCCAGGGGTCGGCGTTGAGCAGCAGGATGGGGCTCATGAAGGCGCCCTTGGCGGCGTCCGCGCCCTTCACGTCCACGCTGTCGGCGCTGCCGTAGACGATCTGCGAGCCTTTCAGCAGTTCGTCCAGCGCGCGTTTCACTTCGTTGCGTTGCGTCTGTCCGGCCAGCGCGCCCATGCGCACACCGTCCACACGTGGGTCGCCGATCACCGTGCCGCCGAGGCGTTTGCCGATGGCGATCTGCACATCCTCCAGCACGTTCGCGGGCACCATGATGCGCCGCGCGCCGGTGCAGCGCTGGCCGCACTTCAGCGTCATTTCCTTGCCCACTTCCTTGATGAAGAGGTCGAACTCCTCGGTGCCGGGCGTGGCGTCGGGGCCGAGCACGATGGCGTTGAGGCTGTCGGCCTCCATGTTGAAGGGCACGCTCTCGTCCACGATGCGCGGGTGCTTCTTCAGCATGCGGCCCGTGGTGGCGCTGCCGGTGAAGGTCACCACGTCCTGGTGCATCACGCTGTCCAGCAATCCTTCGGCGCTACCGACGATGAGCTGTATCGCGCCCTCGGGCACGATGCCTGAGGCGACGATGTCCTTCACCATCGCCTCGGTGAGGTAGCTGGTGACGGTGGCGGGCTTCACCACGGCGGGCACACCGGCCATCCAGTTGGTGGCCACCTTTTCCAGCATGCCCCAGATGGGGAAGTTGAACGCGTTGATGTGCACGGCCACGCCCTCCTTGGGCACCATGATGTGGTGCCCGATGAAGGTGCCGCCTTTGCTGGTCTTCACGGTGTCGCCGTCCACGTAGAAGGGCATGTTGCCCAGCACGCGACGCAGGCTCGCATTGGCGAAGAGGTTGCCGATTCCGCCCTCGATGTCCACCCAGCTGTCGGCCTTGGTGGCGCCGGTGCGATACGAGATCTCGTAGTATTTGTCCTTGCGCTCGAAGAGGTATTGGGCGAGGGCCTTGAGCATGCGCCCGCGCTCGGGGAAGGTCATCTTGCGCAGGGGCGGGCCGCCGACGGTGCGGGCGTAGTGGAGCATGTGGCCGAAGTCGAGGCCGCCGCTGCTGGTGGTGCCGATGAGGTTCCCGGTGATGGCGTCGATGAGGTCGGATTGCTTGCCGGTGCCGGCTACCCATTGGCCGGAGGCGTAGTTCTCTAATTGCATGAGGGCGAAGTTCGGCACAGGAAGGCTATCCGCAGATTTCGCAGATGACGCAGATGAATGCTAGGCGCGATGGGCTATCTGTGACATCTGCGCCATCTGCGGATACATCCTCTGCGGTTCAATGCAGTTCATCAACGATCTTCACCGCATGCCCTCCTTCTTCCGCACACTCAGCAACAACCTGCGCCCCGATCACCGCCTCACCAAACTGCTCGTGGGCGGCGTTGGGGAGATCATCATGGTGATGGTGGGCATCCTCCTCGCCCTGCAGGTGAACAACTGGAACGATGACCGGAAGGATGGCGTGAAGGAGTTGAAGATCCTGCGCGAGATGCGG
>JANNYL010000096.1:0-2017 GCA_031410075.1 Flavobacteriales bacterium | reverse complement strand
CGCGATAGCCCCTTCTTTCAACAGCTTGTTCTTCGCGGGATCGAACACCTTTTCCACATCCTGTTTCAGGTGCGGTATCCAGTTTGGGTCGTTCGCATAGATCTTCCAGGGCAACCGTTCCCAATCCTGTAAGGTGCGCGGATCCGTGACTTCGGATATTTTCATGCGGGGCGAAGAAAGCACATGCGCCTGTTCAATGACAAAGAACCACGATGTAAATGATTCCTTTGCGGCATGCCAATTTTCTTGATCGGGTTCATGTGTAGTGGTAAAAGCCTCATTGGGCGGGACTTGGCACAGGCCATGGGGTATCGTCACTATGACTTGGACCGGTTGATAGAACAACGCGTGGGACCGATCACACCTTGGTTCCAGAAGAACGGCGATGCGGCTTTCCGTGAAGTGGAACGCAAAGTCCTAATGGAACTCTTGAATACCGATAAAGCTATTATCAGCACTGGTGGTGGCACTCCGTGCGAGAGTGACAACATGGACCGAATGCTACAAGCGGGTACAGTAGTGTACTTGGATGTACCCTTGAACGAATTGGTAAGCCGGGCAGAGGAAAAAGGGGGGGATCGACCTTTGTTGTTCGGTCTTAAAGGGCAGGAGTTGCGAACCCGGATCGAGGAACTCCTTGCGGATCGTTCACCTGTCTACGATCGAGCGCAGATGCGCATACGCGCTAACGACGACGCACATGTGATCGTAAGTCGGCTTCAGCAGGCGCTCGAATACGAGCAGCGCTGATGTTCTCAAGAAATGTAAACTGCGTCAGTACGTCCTAGCTCAACGGTAATGTGCTCTTGCGCTGTTGTGCTCAGCGTAAGCCCAACAATATCAGCACGGATAGGGTATGCGCGATGCCTTCGATCAACGAGCACTACAGTGGTGAGTTTGGCCAATTTCACCTGAACCAAATGCGCGGCAGCATGCATCAACGTGCGTCCGCTCATAAGCACATCGTCCACCAGAATAACTGTCTTGTTCTTCAAATGGCCTAATTCCACGCTGAGTTTAACTGGACCGGTATGTGGATCATCCTTGTCCAAGTGGAGCTTCACCAGCTCAATGCTCGCGTTGGAAACTTTACCCATGGAGATCCCAAGCCTTTTCGCAAGCTCTACCCCCCTTGGGGCGATGCCGACGATCACCAATTCCTTTTCATTCCAAGTCTCTTCGCACAGTTGGATCGAAATACGCTTCAATTTGCGCTGTATGCGCTCATGATCCAACAAAAGGGTGCGTTCTGCAGGCATGACTTTCCGAGGCGAAAGATAGCGGCGAGGGCGCTGTAGGATCAATATGACTTCCGTCGATAGCGCATTGTCTTTTCCACATCCTTGGTGAAATGACCTAAGCGAACGATATCAAGACCATCGCGATCTTTGCAAGCCATGATCGTCCTTCTCTCACCAGCCAAAGACCTCGACCTCTCACCGTTATCCACGATAAAGAGTTTTACGCAACCTCGGTTCCTTGAACAAAGCGAGCAGCTGATCGCCAAACTGCGCATGCTGAACGCCAAACAAGTTGCCAAGCTCATGGACCTCAGCCCAAAGCTCGCTGAGTTGAACTGGAGGCGTTATCAGGATTGGAGTGTTCCCTTCTCACCAAATAACGCTAAACCGGCGGCGTTCAGCTTCAACGGCGAAGTCTACCGCGGGCTCGATGCTGCATCGTTGAAGTCTGGTGATCTGCGCTTCGCTCAACAACATGTGCGCATACTCAGTGGGCTGCACGGCTTGCTTCGCCCTCTGGACCTGATCCAGGCTTACAGGCTCGAAATGGGTTGCGGACTGAGCATGGGGCGTGGGATAAAGAACCTCTATTCATTCTGGGGCGACAAGATCACCAACGCCATCAACGAAGACTTGGAGGCAAGTGACAGTAACGTGGTGGTCGATCTCGCTAGCGGCGAGTATTTCAAAAGTGTACAGCCCACCAAGCTTGCTGCCCGTGTGATCACGCCTGTTTTCAAGGAGAAAACGCCCGGTGGGTACAAGGTGGTGATGAT
>JANNYL010000095.1:0-3688 GCA_031410075.1 Flavobacteriales bacterium | reverse complement strand
TCAGTTACCACGACCGTTACTGGCGTGGTTTTCTCGCCGAAGCCTTCCAGCATCAAGTGCAGGTCCTCACCACGGTTCGGGTTTGGCCACACACGCATTCCTGTGTTCGCTTCCGTTACAGTGCTTTCCATTTCGCGACCCTGCGCAGACGGTGTTGTGGCTGTTGAGATCTGGCAAACCGGGCCGAAGGGACAATAGTTCAGGCCTCCGTCAAAGCTCACCCGCACGCGCACATCGTAAGTGCTGTTGTAGGTCAGTGGCAACGTGCCCCAAACCGTGAGGACCAGACTTGAACTCGGCACGGCGATTTTCCGCAAATACCCTGGTTTGGCGAACTCGAACTGGTACCTGTTAGCAGCGGAAACCACGTTCGCATGCAAGGTCGTGGATCCGTTCAACAGTATACCCGTTTTGCCGCAAGAGAACAGAGGTCCGGCGGTCGGATTCAACTGGGTCGTCGGGCATTGGTTCGTGAGGTCGATCCGCATGCGGCAAGCCGAGCCGAACTCGCTGTATACGCCGTTCACCATGCAACGCACACGCACGTTCAGCAGTACATTGAACGGTAACGGGCTGCTCACCAAGCTGCTTATGAGCAAGTAGCTGCAACGATCCGCGCCTACTGGGAAGAGATAGTTGCTCGTAGCGTGCGACAGGAATACTCGGCGGCTGTATCCACCGTTCGGATTGAAGATCCAGAACTGATAGCCATCATCACTCTGCACACCGGTGCCGTATTGGGCTTGCACGGCGGCATTAGGAGTTGCTTGGATGAAGTCGCTCGGCAGATAGTTTTCACGGTCGCAACGGCTCGGTGTCAGTTTATCGCTACCCAGAGGAACACAGAATCCCAAGGACACTTCGGCCGTACTGCTGAAAATACCTGCACCATTCGCATCGATGATGCGTTTTCCATCACTCGTGCTCAGTACATAACCGCCATTGCCGTTCATGCAGCACATGCCGTCCATGTTCGCGTCGAACACACGCAAGCGGTAGCAACCGTCCGGCAAGGTGCAGTTCAGTGTTTGCACACTGTTGTTCGAATAACCGCTGCCACTGCACACCGCAGGTCCAGAGATCATGGGAACAATATCCCATGAGGTGGAAGCGCCGTCGTTGTCCGTGGTAAGGCCCAATCCAACAAGCGTTGTGTTGGCTGTACCGGCGCATACACAAGCACCGGTGATCACATCGTTCACCGTGTTCGGGTTGCCGTCATTGCATGCGTTACCGATCTGGCCAGGCAGGTTCGGGCAGTTGTCATTGCAATCCGCAACGGTGTCGCCGTCCGTATCGGTATCGGCCGTGCCGCAACCGCATACCCCAGGTGCGATCTTGTTCGCATCGTTCGGGCAGCCGTCGTTGCAGTTCAAGGTGCCGTCGCCATCCGTATCAGCATCGGCCACGCCGCAACCACATACACCGGGTGCGATCTTGTTCGGGTCAGCAGGGCAACCGTCCACGCAATCCGCATAGGTGTCACCGTCCGTATCCACATCAGGCACTCCGCAACCACAAGATCCCGGGTTCACTTTGTTGGGGTCGAGCGGGCAGTTGTCATTGCAATCAGCCGTCAGGTCACCATCTGTATCAGTGTCCACCGCGCCGCAGCCGCATTCACCGGTGGTGATCTTGTTCGGATCGTTCGGGCACTCGTCGTTGCAATCGGCCGTGCCGTCGCTGTCGGTGTCATCATCTGCCACGCCGCAACCACATATGCCAGGAGCGATCTTGTTCGCATCATTCGGGCAGCCGTCATTGCAATCGGCCGTTCCGTCAACATCAGTATCCACATCGCTCACACCGCAACCACAAATGCCGGGTGCGATCTTCAATGGATCAGCAGGGCAGCCATCATTGCAATCAGCTGTGCCATCAACGTCCGTGTCAACGTCGCTCACACCGCAGCCGCAGATACCAGGCGCGATCTTGTTCGCATCAAGTGGGCAACCGTCATTGCAATCGGCGGTGCCGTCCAGGTCCGTATCCACATCACTCACACCGCAACCGCAGATGCCTGGTGCGATCTTGTTCGCGTCATTCGGGCAGCCGTCATTGCAGTTGGCAGTGCCATCACCATCGGTATCCGTATCGGCCACGCCGCAGCCGCAGATGCCCGGAGCGATCTTGTTAGCGTCCAGCGGACACATGTCGTTGCAATCCGCAGTGCCGTCGCTATCCGTATCCGTATCTACCACACCACAGCCGCACTGGCCTGGAGCGACTTTCAGAGGATCGATCGGGCAGAGATCATTGCAGTCCGCAGTGCCGTCAATGTCCGTATCTGTATCGGCTACACCGCAACCGCAGATGCCGGGCGCGATCTTGTTGATGTCATTGGGGCAGCCATCGTTGCAATCGGCGGTACCATCGGTATCAGTATCCGCGTCGCTCACGCCACATCCGCAGATCCCCGGAGCGATCTTCAACGGGTCCACGGGACAACCGTCGATGCAGTTCGCAGTACCGTCTCCATCAGAATCCGTATCGGCCACGCCGCAACCGCACACACCAGGTGCGATCTTGTTCGCGTCCAGTGGGCATAGATCATTGCAATCTGCCGTGCCGTCGCTGTCGGTATCCGTATCCAGATTGCCGCAACCACATTGGCCGGGAGCCTGCTTCGCGCCATCAGTAGGGCAGAGGTCCGTATTGTTCGAAACATCACCAAGGTTGGGCGCAGAACAGGCCAAGCCCGTCGTCGCACCATTTCCGAAACCATCATTGTCGGTATCCGCATACCAGCTGACCGCGGTGTTTTCGGTCACCGCGATCGTCGCGGTCGCATTTGGACAAGGGGCCGCCGTAACCGTGTACACGTAGTTGCCAGGTGACATGGTCGCTGGGTTGTACAGATCCGCAGTAACGGTGCCTGGGCCGCTCCAAACACCCGCATCGTGCGTGCCCAGAAGTGTACCCATGTCCACGGCAGCATCGTTGCTGCAGATGGTGAGTGTGTTATTGGAACCTGCCACCGGGGTGGGAACCACGGTGACTTGCTGCGTAACCTGTGCTGGGCAGGTGTTTGTTACCGTAACGGAATACGTCGTTGTTGTTCCTGGGCTCACCGTGATGGCCGCTGTGGTAACACCGCCGGGGCTCCACAAGTAGGCGCTACCGCCACTGGCCGTGAGCGTTGTGCTGCTGCCTTGGCATATCGTGCTTGCTGAAGCAACGATGCTTGGAACAGGGGTGTAGCTGATGATCACACGGCCTGCTGCTCCTGTACCACCGGTCCGGTTACCGCCATTCAACGAAGTACGCGCACCACCACCACCACCACCGGGTGCAGTTCCGGTATTGCCATTCGACGTACCGGAACCGATAGATCCACCACCAGTTCCACCGCCGCTAGCACCAGCACCACCAGCTCCTGAGCTGATACCAGCGCCTGTAGCTCCATTGCCACCGTTCGTTCCTGCCGTCTCGGTATCGCCCTGAGATGCAGCCAGGGTTCCGCCCGTGCCGCCAGTTGGGGTTCCCCCAGAAATATTTCCAGCCCCACCACTTCCACCCGCCGCGAAGGCTTGGGTCTCAAAGCCCGTGATTGTAGAAGGATTTCCGTTGCCGCCATTGGCACCCGATGAACCCGAGACCGATGGGGCCACTTGTACACTCAATGTGCTGCCTGGGCTAACAGTCAGGAGTTTTGTGATGAATGCGCCACCACCACCACCTGCGCCAC
>JANNYL010000094.1:0-8293 GCA_031410075.1 Flavobacteriales bacterium | reverse complement strand
CAGGATCTGGAACCAGAGGTCCTGCGCCTTCATCGTCTTGCGGCCCTTGCCATCGGCTTCGTATTGCTCGTAGAGCGCTTCGAATTTTTCACCCCAGCAATCCGCAAGACCGGGACACTCGTGCGGGCACATCAGTGTCCAGTCCGCGCCTTGTTCCACGCGCTTCATGAAGAGGTCCGGGATCCACATGGCGTAGAAGAGGTCGCGTGCGCGCATCTCCTCCTTGCCGTGGTTCTTCTTCAGTTCGAGGAAGTCCTGCACATCGGCGTGCCAGGGTTCCAGGTACATGGCGAAGCTGCCTTTGCGCTTACCGCCGCCCTGGTCCACGTAGCGGGCGGTGTCGTTGAACACGCGCAGCATGGGCACGATGCCGTTGCTGGTGCCGTTGGTGCCTTTGATGTAGCTGCCCTTCGCGCGCAGGTTGTGGATGCTGAGGCCGATGCCACCGGCGCTCTGGCTGATCTGCGCGCACTGCTTCAGCGTGTCGTAGATTCCGCTGATGCTATCGTCTTTCAACTGCAAGAGGAAGCAGCTGCTCATCTGTGGTTTCGGCGTACCCGCGTTGAAGAGCGTGGGCGTGGCGTGCGTGTACCAACCTTCGCTGAGCGAGTTGTAGGTCTCGATCGCGCTGTCCAGATCGTTCTTGTGTATACCGATGGAAACGCGCATCAGCATGTGCTGTGGGCGTTCGGTCACTTGGCCGTGCAGGCGCAACAGGTAGCTGCGCTCCAACGTTTTGAAGCCGAAGAAATCATAGGTGAAGTCGCGGTCGTAGATGATCGCGCTGTCCAGCAGATCGGCGTTCTCTTCGATGATCTTGTACACATCATCAGCGAGCAGTGCGGCTTTCTGGCCGGTCTTCGGGTCGATATAGTTGTAGAGGTCCTTCATGGTATCGCTGAAGGACTTCTTGGTGTTCTTGTGCAAGTTGCTCACCGCGATGCGGCTGGCGAGCTGTGCGTAGTCCGGGTGGCGCACCGTCATGGTGGCAGCGACTTCCGCAGTAAGGTTGTCCAACTCGGTGGTGGTTACACCATCGAAAATTCCGTCGATCACTTTCAAGGTCACTTGGGTGGCGTCCACACTGGGGTCCAACCCATAACAAAGCTTCTTTACCCGGGCGGTGATCTTGTCGAACTTCACGGCCTCCCGGCGTCCATCGCGTTTAACTACATACATGCTGTTCTGGTGGTTTTGGTCCTTCGGCTCGGCTCCCGCTTTGCTTCTGGGGTGGTGGTTATGATGATCCAAATGCCCCTCGATCGGGGATCGGAAAGGTGGTCGTCTATCTATTCGTTTTCGTCGGGCGTCTTCAGTACTTCATCAACGTGTTCTTGTTCACTTCAGCTCAGGTCTCAGGTCCAAAGTCCTAGGTCTTAGGTCGTTGGTCGCTCAGGCCTAAGACCTAAGACCTGGGACCTAAGATCACTTCCTCAAAAATCCGCATCCAGCGCGAACGTGTTCCCCTCTTTGCTGGTGTTCATCACGCCGGCCTTCTGGTATTCCCCAACGCGCTTCTCGAAGAAGTTCGTCTTCCCTTGCAGACTGATCATGTCCATGAAATCGAACGGGTTGGTGGCGTGGTAGATCTTCTCGTTGCCCAGTTCCACCAAGAGGCGGTCGGCCACGAACTCGATGTACTGCTGCATCAACTTCGCGTTCATGCCGATCAGGTTCACCGGCAATGCATCGGTCACGAATTCTTTTTCGATCTCCACGGCATCCGTGATGATCTTCTCCACGGTCTTCTTGCTGAGCTTGTTGATCAGGTGCTTGGTGTAGAGCAGGCACGCGAAGTCGCAGTGCAGGCCCTCATCACGGCTGATCAGCTCGTTGCTGAAGCTGAGCCCCGGCATCAGGCCGCGCTTCTTCAACCAGAAGATGCTGCAGAAGCTGCCGCTGAAGAAGATGCCTTCCACAGCAGCGAAAGCGACCAGTCGCTCGGCGAACCCGCCTTTGTCGATCCAGGTAAGCGCCCAGTCGGCCTTCTTCTTCACACAATCCAACGTGTCCACCGCGTGGAACAACTTGTCCTTCTCCTTGGGGTCTTTGATCAGCGTGTCGATCAGCAGGCTGTAGGTCTCACTATGGATGTTCTCCATGGCGATCTGGAAACCATAGAAGAAGCGGGCCTCGGTGTACTGCACTTCATGCAGGAAGTTCTCCGCGAGGTTCTCGTTCACGATGCCATCGCTCGCGGCGAAGAATGCCAATACGTGCTTGATGAAGTAGCGCTCGTCGTCGTTGAGTTTCGTTGCCCAATCCACCAGGTCGGCGTGCAGGTCCACTTCTTCCGCGGTCCAGAAACTGGCCTCATGCTTCTTATAGAAGCTCCAGATGTCGTTGTGTTGGATCGGGAAAATGACGAAGCGGTCCTTGTTCTCGCTCAGGAGCGGTTCATGGGCATCCGCGTCTGAAGGTCGCACATCGAGGCTGGTCTGGGGATCGGTTTTTGCGGTGCTCATCGGCTGTGCGCTGGTCGAATTTGAGGTGACAAAGTCCTGAAGGAGGTCTGCCTCCTTTTTTGAAATTCTCGGTTTTTTTTCGGGTCCGACGGTCGGCGTGGCGGTGCTTCGTCGTCGGGTTACAAATGTGAACGACAGGGAACCTATCGACAAGAGAAAAGGGCCACCATCTTTCCTATGTTTTCAACAGGGGTCGGTGTACCGCGTGGATCGTGGGCGGGATCCGATCGCGACACTTGCAAGCCTTTTTTCTTCACACTGTTCTAACAACCCGGAAACATGCCGCGAATAGTGCCGATGCGGCGTTGCGAATTTTTGAATGCCCGATTGGCGGGAGATGCAAGCGCGCGGTGCGATCGATAGTGCGCGTGCATGGGCGGTTGATCGAACGAGGCGCGCGCTATGACTTGATCGGTGGGCGATGATCGGTTGATGAAAGTCGGAAAGGGGCGTGGTCAGGGTGAATGAAGAGACGATGCCGACGACAAGCGGAACCAGATCCATCGACCGGTTCATCAATGACGGCATACCAGGGTGATACATGAACTAATGAGCATAAACAAATAGGATGATTTTGACAATAGATGAGCTTAAATGGAACTAAGTAGCTTAGGTTTACTTGTCCTGTAAAATTGGACCTTCCCCACGATGGTAGTTCGCTACACCTCTAGGCTGCTTGCGTTCCTCCTGTTCATTGCTGCGCAGCACATCAAAGCTCAGCTCATTCACATTCCTGATGCCCAGTTGGCTTCTCTCTACAATACATGGGTGCCAGGCTGTGTTGATGTGAACGGAGATCTGGATGCTTCGTTACCGGCAGTGCAAGCATATGATGGTATCGCGATATTCGACTCAAGCCCAATTGGCATCGTGAACGGACTGGATGCCTTCACCTCGCTCGTAGAGATTCGCTTTCTTTGGTCGGGGAGTATCTCGATCATTGAGGCCCTGCCTCCTGGCTTGGAACGGCTGGAGTTGACCGGACTACCATCTGGGGCACAACTACCACCACTTCCGCTCGGACTAAAGCGCCTGCGGATTGACTACGTATCATACTCCTATCCGTTTCCAGATATCGTCAACACTCAGTTGGAAGGACTTTTCATAAACGAACTCCCATACGATCAAACCTTGGGAGAACTGCCACCTAGTCTCAAGTCCATTTCAATACATTCATCCGAAGGACTGATCGAATTGCCAGCGCTGCCGAACGGTTTGGATAGTCTCTTCATCGGGCAGTGCTTCTACCTCAATACCCTTCCTCCGCTACCGGACTCTTTGAAGGTCATTCATCTCGATGATTGCCCGGTGGAAGTACTTCCGCCCCTGCCTACCGGCTTGCGTGAGATGTATTTGTCCTTCCTGTCCGTTTTTCAGTTGCCAGAACTCCCGCACACGCTTCGTCAAATCGCGATCACAGGCCTGCCTGTCTCGTGCCTTCCCATACTGCCCGATAGCCTGGAGTACTTTGACCAGTGGGTGAATAATATCCATTGTTTGCCCAACGAACCGCCCAATTGCCTGATGAGCGGCACTTGGAATTTGGAACTTTGCTCTGCATTGAACAGTGTTTGCCCTGGGCTGAATCCCACAATTGGCGGCCAGGTATTCCATGACCTGAATGGGAATGGTTTGGAGGATCCGGAGGATCCAGGCAGCAACTATGTGAGCGTGATCGTAGACCCCATCGGCATGGCGGGTGGCGTTCCTGTTGGTGGTCATTTCGACGTTGGATTACCGATTGGCGATTACACGGTCTCTTGTGTCCCGAACTATTCATTCGTTCAGGCGATAACTCCCGCAACGAATTCCGCGGCTTTGCCGGAACAAACAAGTATCGACACCGACAACAACTTCGCCCTTACCATGTCGGTGATGGAAGATTTCGCGGTCACCATTGCGACTACCCCCAGCGTTCCTGGCTTCGAATCCGTGGTTTGGCTCACGGTCACCAATCAGGGAACCGTGGCGGCAGACGTTCCTGTGAGTTTGGTTTTGGACGCGGATCAAACACTCATTGCCAGTGATCCCGAACCGGCGATGGAGAATGGGAATTCGTTGACTTGGTTGGCCGATAACATGGCGATGGGCGAGCAGCGGACGATTTCTCTGGTAGTGCAAACAGGTTTCACCGTTCCATTAGGCACCAGCCTGATTCATATGGTGAGTTTGCCAGACCTGCCCAATGACATTATTCAGGAGAACAACACGGCAACGAGCAGTAACGAAGTGGTAGGTAGCTACGACCCGAACGACAAGACCGTTTCACCATCCGTACTTGACCAGTCGGCTTTGGGTGAAGCAATACTTACCTATACGGTCCGCTTTCAGAATACGGGTACCTACATGGCGCAACGCGTTCTGGTCACCGATACACTTAGTGCTGCTTTGGACTGGACGAGTTTCCGATTCCAAGCTAGTAGTCATGTATGCAATTGGACCTTGTTCAATGGAGTGCTTCGTTTCACGTTCGATGCCATTATGCTTCCAGACAGCGCTTCGAATGAATCTGACAGTCACGGTTTTTTGACCTTTACGATCGAACCAAGTACTTCTGCTGGCATTGGCCCGATAGGTAACACAGCGAACATCTTCTTTGATTTCAACGTCCCCGTGATCACGAACGAAGCCATTGTGGATGTTTCCAATGCGGTGCCTGAGACATTCCTTCCAGAATTGCGCGTCTTCCCAGTGCCAGCGGATCAAACTATATGGCTGCAACGAAAGCAGGGTGAACCTACTGGCGTAAGGATCATGGATACGCAGGGACGAGTAGTGATGGAGCGGACGATCACGGGTCTTTTGGTGGCGATCCCTGTAGGTGAACTGCCTCCTGGCGCATATATTCTTGCTGACTTAACAGGCAACGGCGCACGTGCTTCGTTTTTGAAGCGCTGAACTTGTAAAGGGAATCGGAAGATGACGAAGTCTATCGATTTGGCTTCGCCAACTTCGCACCCACATGAAAGCCTGGGTTCTCCAAAAACACGGCACACCGAGCGAAGCCTTCGCGCTGCGCGAAATGCCCGATCCAATTCCTGCAGCCGGACAGTTGCTGATCCGCAGTGAAGGCTTCGGCCTCAACTACGCCGATGTAATGGCTCGCCGCGGATTGTACCGCGATGCACCGCCACCACCGTGCATCATCGGCTACGAAACCGTGGGCCGTGTAGAGCGCTGTGGCGAAGGCGTTCCTGCGACGATGCTGGGCCAGCGCGTGGTGGCCATGACGCGTTTCGGCGGGTACGCGCAACTGGCCGTAACCGATCATCGGGCGGTGTCCGTGGTACCGGACAGTCTCGGCATTGGGGAAGCCTGCGCCTTGGCCACCCAAGGATGCACTGCGTGGTATATGGCGCGATTCGCTTGGCCGTTACGTTCGGGGCAACGTGTGTTGATCCATAGCGCGGCTGGCGGTGTTGGCCAGTTGTTGGTGCAGATGGCCGTGCGTGAAGGCTGTGAGGTTTTCGCGATCGCCAGCGGCGCCGAGAAGATGACCTACTTGAAGAAACTCGGCGCGCATCACGCGATCGACCGTTCAACCGGTGACTATGCGCAACAGGTGGAGCGCGCACTTTCCGGCAAACGGATCGATGTCTCGTTCAATGCCGTGGGCGGTAGTTCCTTCAAGAAGGACATGAAGCTCATCGGTAGCGGCGGGGCAGTCGTTCTATACGGCGGTGCGGAACGCGGAAGTGGCACTGGTCCGTTCGCAACACTCGGTTTTGTCTGGCGCATGGGCCTCACCGTACCCATCTTCCTGATGATGAAAAGCCAGAGCCTCATCGGCGTGAACATGCTCCGCATCAGCGAATACCAACCCGCACTGTTGGGCCGTTGCGCGCAGGAGGTTGTTGACGCCGTGAATGCCGGTTGGCTGAAGCCGCATGTGCACGAACTGTTTCCGGCAGAGAAACTGGCGGATGCGCACGCCGCCTTGGAAGGTGGAAAGAGTATTGGAAAGGTGGCCGTGCGTTGGTGAGCGATCTTATCGATGATTGTCACTCCGGCCTTGAGCCGGAGTCGCACCGAGTTTCCCGCAATACCTCGGACTCCCCGAACTCGGCTTGAACCAGAAGAACCTTCAGGTTCCCTTGTGCGTCTACTTTCGCACCGTGCCAGACCTCACACCTCTTTCCGCATTACCGCTGTCCAGCTGGCGTTTGGGCTTCGACCGGCCGTTGGTGATCGCCGGTCCGTGCAGCGCCGAGAGCGAAGAGCAGGTATTGGAAACCGCGCGCGGCATTGTGCAACACACACCACAGGTAAAGGTGTTCCGTGCGGGTATTTGGAAGCCACGCACCAGACCCGGTGGATTCGAGGGCGTTGGGCAGGAGGCCTTGAAGTGGCTGGCGATGGTGAAGAAGGAAACCGGCCTGCTCACCATGACCGAAGTGGCCACCGCGGAACATGCGCAGGCTGCGCTCGAAGCAGGCATCGACATGTTGTGGATCGGTGCGCGCACTACCCCCAATCCGTTCAGTGTGCAGGAGATCGCCGATGCGCTGCGGGGAACCGATGTGCCGGTGTTCGTGAAGAATCCCATCAACCCCGACCTGCAATTATGGATCGGTGCGATAGAGCGATTGGCGGCCGTTGGGATCACACGATTGGCAGCAATTCATCGGGGTTTCAATTGGTTCGAACGAACACCCTACCGCAACAGCCCCATGTGGGAGTTCCCGATCCGCCTGAAAGCGGCTTTCCCACAGCTGGAGCTGATCTGCGACCCCAGCCACATCGCTGGTTCGCCGGAAAAGCTGGGCGGCATCGCGCAACAGGCCTTGGACCTCAACTTCAGCGGGTTGATGATCGAAACGCACCGCGACCCGATGAACGCGCGCAGCGACGCGAAGCAGCAGATCGCCCCACCACAGTTGAAGGTCTTGCTCAAGAGCCTGATCGTTCGCGAAGCCTCTCCGGGAGTTGTTCACCAGAGCGAGCTTCAGGACCTCCGCGACCTCATCGATCAGCTGGATGATGAGATCCTGCAAAAGCTTTCCAGCCGCATGGATATTGCCGAGCGTATCGGAGACTTCAAGAAGGCCCACAACATCGCCATCCTTCAACCTGAGCGATTCGACCGGATCGTGCGTAGGCTGAAGGACATGGCCCACGACCTGCACCTGGATCCCAAGTTCATTTCGGAACTGATGAACACGGTGCACGAGGAAAGTATCCGACGGCAGCGTTCGGTGCCCGACCCGAACAATGGCATCCATTCTACTGTTCATAACAATGAAGTCCTTCGTCGGTAGGATTACTCGTTTGGGCGAGTAAGCACATCTTCCAATGAACCCACCCATCTACTTTCGGGCGCCTGCAAGGCGTTTTGTTCGGAATTGACCTACACCCTAATTAACCTCGGACCATGCAAAGACACTTGACTCTGGTATCTGCATTCATCTGTGGCGCGGTCGCCATGGCGCAGTTAGCCTTTACCAACGCCAGCGAGACGCTGAGCCACAATGCCAGCAGTGGCGCTTGTGTAGCCATCGCGGATATGGATGGCGATGGGCTCGACGATATCGTACAGCTCGATATGAGCAGGCACGTGTACATCCTTTACCAGAACACGGACCACACTTTCGTCACCTATGACTACGGGCAGGTGGAGAACAGCAACCAGTGGGGTTGGGCCATGGCCGATCTGAACAACGATGGGCACAAAGACATCTGCAGTGGCGTTGGCATCACCAACTTCGTCAATATCACCAGCCGTGGAGTGTACACCCTCACCGATCTCGATGGACCGAACATTTTCACGCAGTGCATGACCATGGCCGATTTCGACAATGATGGTCGTGTGGATGTGTTCGCTTGCAATG
>JANNYL010000093.1:0-2751 GCA_031410075.1 Flavobacteriales bacterium | reverse complement strand
GGGACGCCGCGTGCACGTGAAGTCGCAAGTTCATGTCTGTTGATGATGAGCCCAAGAGATCATTAGTCACATCAGTAGGGATGCCCATTCGAAAATAGACCCGATTTCAACGATCTCTCTTGTCCTAGGGTTTCGAAGTGTGGGCCCTCCAGCATGAAAAAGGCCGATGCGAAGAGCACCGGCCTTTCAAAAGAGATCCACCCAGGATTACTTGTTACCCATTATCTTGAACATGCCCGTACCGCATGTTGGGCAAGTGCCCTTCATGGCTTTACGGCCATTGGCCATGATGTTCTCCTTGGGATCTTTCATGTCGCGCTTGGCTTTACACTTCACGCAGTAGGCTTCAACGGCCATGGTTGTAGGGTTTTGGTTGTGCCGAAAAGTAGGGTTACAGATGATCCAGACCCTGAATTCCACCGAACACTTGTGAACAGGCGGTTCACAACTGTTAGCCTCCTTCACATGGTCAGAACCATGTCAACGTGCGGAATTCCGTCCCAGATGTACTCCTCGCTGGTGGTCACATACCCTAACGAACTGTAGAAAGGAATAAGATAGGCCTGCGCTGCTACTGCATTTCCGCGATTTCCGTACACCGCTGAAACTGCGTTCACTGCTTCTTTCATCAGCAGGTGACCCACGTTACTTCTGCGATTTCCTGCGGCAACCACAACACGACCAATGTGCGGAAGTTCATTCTTCTTCGGTGGCAGAATACGAGCATAGGCGATGAGCGATCCGTGCGGATCAAAACCCAACAGATGCATGGCCAGAGGATCCTGTCCATCGATCTCAGGGTATGGGCACTTTTGCTCCACAACGAAAACGTCTACCCGCAATCGGAAAAGATCGTGTATTTCCAGAGGGATTAGCGCTTCGAATGCTTTTAACGACCAAGTGATAGCTGGCGGTGTCATAGGGCGATAGTTACCAGTGTGCCGGGTGATGTATCCGTATCGCGCACATAGAGAAGGTATGCAGACACATTGGGCTCGCCGAGTTGCTGCAAAAGTCGCGCATAGCCGCGTACCTGATCCGCATGTTTTTCGGCAGCTGCCCCGGTCTTTATATCCAGTACCCGAGTGCCCGACGCATCGGAACAGATCCGGTCCGGCCGCACTTCATGTCCACTGGCATCGATGATAGAAGTTTCTGTGCGCACCCCAATGCCCGCGCCGAAGAAGGGCGCCAGTTCAGGTTGTGAGAGCAGGCGAGAAAGCTGCTTGTCCAAAAGGACCCGGTTGTCCGCGTTCACACCCCAAACATCAGCTTCCGCAGCTATCGCATCCGGCAGATCGTCTATCGTTCGAACCCTTGCCAAAACTGCGTGCAAAGCGCGGCCATGTGAACGGAAAGGGTCGGGATCCGCTGGGTCCCACGAATCTGGAGCGTCTATCCGAATGGCAAGGTTCGCGTGTGCGTGTGGCGCTGTTGGTGAGAGTGTGTGGGTCTTCGACGCCGTTGATCTCTTCCGCGGTGGAGCTGGTTCACGTTTGCCGAATTCACACGACAAACCGGGAGAGAGTTGAAAATGATCGCGTAGTTGTGTCGCGATATCCGACTTTGCCGTTCCATCGATCCCTGCATAGAGCCTTGTTTCCGGCCGTGTGAATGCTACGTAGAGCAAGTCCAGAAGGTCAAGTTTGACAAGATCATTCTCCGTTGCGACTTCGTGAATTCGTAATTCATCGAGTGTTTTATCAGGCCTGATCAGTGCGGCCGGCAGATCCTCCACGACCGCTCGTGGATCGATCCAAACACGGTCGCGCGGGCCCTTGGTTTTCATGTCGGCCCATGGCACTATGACCACTGGGAATTGGAGCCCCTTGCTCGCATGCACCGTCATCACGCGGATCGCATTGTCGTTCGCGGTACCCCCGACCGCACGTTTGTCCGCGATGCGTTTCCAATGCTCCAGAAAGGCGATCGGCGCATCACCGTGTTCCTGCGCGAATACATGGGCTTCATTGAGCAGGCCGAGCGTGAAAGCATCTGCTGCCGGATCCAGATCGAGTGCCGCTGCAATGGCGTGTAGCAATGCGAGCAGCGGGAGTCGGGTGGTTACGTCGGGGTGGTCTCTTGCCCATTCAAGGAGCACTGTCTGAGGATCCTCGAGGGTGAAAGGGTCGGTCTTCGGATCAGTAGAGCGCAGCAAGGCCATGTATTGCACAGCCTTTACGGAAGTCGCATCATCAGGTCGATGCAGCCAGGTGAGAAGTGCCATCACTGCACGCACAGCGATATCGCTACCCAACGAAAGCCCGTCCGGCGAGACGACCTGGTGCCCTTGAGCGACCAGGTATTCAGCTATGGCGCGGCCTTGTGATCTGGTGCGAACGAGCACGACGATATCACCACGCATAAAACCATCTTCCAACGACTCGGCCACTGCACTAGCGGCGAAGGCGGGCGCTGCTGGAGCATCGTCCTCATCCTCTTCGTCGCTCTTGTCCAATGCGGCGAAGCATTGCAGTTGGATATAGCCGTTCAAGCCTCTTGGATCAGACTGCGTTTGGTTCGCGTAAACCGCTTGGTGATCCTCTGGCAGTGAATTCTGCAGGACGTCGAAAAGGGCGTTGTTGAAGTTGATAATGGTGAGCGCGCTCCGGTAATTTTTCGTGAGCGGTTCAATAACCGTATTGCTGCGTAATAGGATCGACTCGTGCTCTTCACCGGTTGCCATGATCTCTTTCCCGAACAGTTCAGGCAGCATCACGAACTGCCTTGCTTCGCCATTTCGCCAGCGAT
>JANNYL010000092.1:0-3509 GCA_031410075.1 Flavobacteriales bacterium | reverse complement strand
GCCTCCTTCTTGCCCTGCTCCTTGTTCTTCAAACTGTCATAAACCGCTTCGGTGATCTTGTTCTCGTTGAGCTGCTTGCTCAGTTCATTTATCTTCTCGATGGTAGGCTTGTTCAGTTCGATCAGCAACTTCTCCACATCCTTGAAGTTCGTGGCGGTGATCTGGGTTTCGCCCACCTTGAACGCATCCTTGTAATAGTAGATCGCGTCTTTCTTGGTAAGGAAAAGTGTGAGCGCGTTGTTCACCTTGTCCAGCGGTGGCGGCGGGCCCTCCGGTGGCACCGGGAAGCTGAGCTGCAGGGTGCTGGGCTTGTACATGGTGGTGGTGAGAATGAAAAAGGTGAGCAACAAGAAAGCCAAGTCCACCATCGGCGTCATGTCGATGCGGGTGTTGCCTTTCTTGGCGCGCTTCTTCTGGTGCCTTCCGCCACCACCGCCTTCTCCTCCGGGTACGTCTGCCATGATGATCTCCGGGCTTGAACCGGAGTCTTCTTAGTTGGTTGTTCTGCGCTTTTCTCTTTTCCGAAGTCTATTTCTGTACACGGACCGAACGCGAACGTTCAATACGTTCCTACATGCGGGTCTCCTCCAGGTCCGTGATCATCTTGAAGCGGTTGATCTTCACCGTTGGACTCTGGAAGATCTTGATCACCTTGTTCATGGTGGAGTACTTCACATTGCCATCGCCTTTGAGCGCTACAAGCGGGTTCGTGGGCTTCGGGGCATTGCTACTGAAGATGAGTTGTGTTGTGCGCACCCATTCCAGCAACTGGTTGTTCACGCTATCGATCGGAATGCCTTTGCTTGCCTTGTCCACCACCTTGCGTTCCGTTGGGCTATTTAGGTCGAGGTATTGTGGCAATACGTTGATCGGAACACCAATAGCGTTGAGGTTCACGAATCGCGTGATCTGCTCCGGGCTCAGTGTGAGTTTGTGGTTCAACGCGATCGCCTCGATCACGGCCTTCCGAACTTTCTTATCGGTGAAATCCCAGAACACCCGGTCCGCGCTGTCCACGATGATGGTCATCATGTTCTCGGTGGGAATAGGGCTTTGGCTCATGCTGCTTGGCGTATCCACAGCCACCGCCTCTTCTGGCCTGAACTGCGCGGTAAGCATGAAAAATGTCACCAACAGGAAGGCGAGGTCAACCATGGGAGTCATGTCCAGTGAAGGACTGCTCTTGGGCATTTTGATCTTCGGCATCTCGCGGGGGCTTGTTCGAATTCAGCGCGTTACATACGGATCGAACGAACTACTTGTGGTTGGCCAGGGTTTGGCTAACACTGAAGCCCGCCTCATCGATACCGTGGGTGATGGCGTCGATCTTGGTGCTGAAGTAATTGAACATGATGATGGCAATGCACGAACCGATGATACCGAAAGCTGTATTGATCAGCGCCTCGGAGATACCAGTGGAAAGCGCCGTTGCATCAGGTGTTCCCGCTGTAGCGAGCGCACTGAAGGATTTGATCATCCCCAAAACGGTTCCGATCAGTCCGAGCAGGGTGCTGATACTGGCGCATGTGGATAAGATCACCAGATTCTTGCTCAGCATGGGGAGCTCCAACGCGGTAGCTTCTTCCAACTCCTGCTTCACCGCCTGCAAGCGCATTTCCTTATCGTGGCTGGCGTCGTACAGTACGGTCTTGTACTTCTCCAATCCACTGCGCATCACGTTGGCCACACTGCCTTGTTGTGCGTCGCACTCCGCAATGGCTTGATCAACTTGATCACCCGCCAACATTTGGCGCACATTTCCAAGGAAGCCTTCAATGCGCCCTTTTCCTTTCGCACGGCTCAGGGTAAGGAAGCGCTCAATGCTGAAGATGATCA
Source organism: Flavobacteriales bacterium (assembly GCA_031410075.1). Lineage (GTDB taxonomy): Bacteria > Bacteroidota > Bacteroidia > Flavobacteriales_F > PHOS-HE28 > PHOS-HE28. The sequence goes on along the minus strand of JANNYL010000092.1, from coordinate 1,673 downwards.
CCAGCAGGTTCACAGTGATCAGGATCGGCACGATGAATCCGCCTTTATGTATGAGACCGAACGTATGCCCGGGTTCAGCTTCTACCGGGTGCCCCTTGATGGGATCCCCTCCTTCGAAATTGCCGGAGTCGCCCAGCACGAACATGTAAAAGATGATGCTGACGATCAAGGCCATAGGAATAACGATGGCCACGAACATGCTGGACATCTTTCCGTTGCTGCTTTCAGTGCTCATTTACGGAGGGGTTGCGTTTCGAAGGTGAAGGTGTAGGAGGTCAAATATGAAGGGCAATTCCTGTTCGGAAAGGTGTGTACTGCTTTTGGCAGGGTGGCAAACATAGCAAAGAGGTTGCTCCGCTCGTGTGAAGAGAATATGTTGTGCGGATCAAATAGAAGGCACCTTGGTGGAATTCTACCATCTATCTTGAGTGGTCAGGAGTGCGGCCATGGCAACGGTTGCGCATGGCTCTCGGTGATAACGGAGGAAGGATCCCATTGCGCATACAGCGACGACCGTCACCGAGGAACGGCGAATGGTATCCAAGGAACGGTGAAGGCATTCGGCCGGAACGAAAACAGGCAATAGAACAACACTATAAGCATGCGGATCTATTTTCGACCCCACCGCGGTGGGCAGTCGAAAGCGTGATCAACCTCTGCACCCCCGAGCATCAGCACATCTTTCGACCTGACAAACGGTAAATGGTCTTCACAAGTCCAACGTTCATTGTCTTTTTTCTGGTCTTCTATGCGCTTTACAGGCTGCTGCAGAAGTCAAGCAGTGTAAAGCCACAGAATGTCCTTCTTCTCGTAGCCGCCAATATTTTCTACGGGGCCTGGGACGTTCGATTCCTGGCGCTGCTCTGGTTCTCAGCGCTCATTGATTTTTTCGTTGCACAGCGGATCGGCAATTCGCCCGAGCGATCATCCAAACGGTTGTGGCTCACGTTCAGCCTTACCGTTCAACTCTCCTTGCTAGCGGTTTTCAAGTACCTGAATTTCGGCATCGAGAATTTCGGTCGGCTGTTGGAAATGATGGGCTTCGAAGCCCACCTCCACACGCTGGCGATCATTCTGCCCGTAGGCATTTCGTTCTACACGTTCCAAACCATGGCCTACACCATCGATGTGTACCGTGGCAAGGTGGAACCCTGTACCGACCTGCTCGACTTCTCGGCCTATGTGTCCTATTTCCCTCAACTGGTCGCGGGCCCCATTGAAACCCCCGGGCACCTGCTACCGCAAATGCAACGAAAGCGTGTTATCACTGCTGAACACATGCGGATCGGCCTTTACTGGGTGTTGATCGGGTTCTTCAAGAAAGTTGTGATCGCGGACACATTGGCACCACTGGTAGAGTACACCTTCTCTCGACCCGGGACCATCTCCGGCATATCCAGTTTGCTCGGCCTTATTGCTTTCTCCTTGCAGATCTACGGCGACTTCGCAGGATATACATACATCGCCAGAGGGATATCCAAGTGGCTCGGTATTGACCTCACGGTCAATTTTGAACGACCCTACTTGGCCATTTCTCCACGGGATTTTTGGCGTCGCTGGCACATAAGCCTTTCACGTTGGTTGCGCGACTATCTCTACATCAGTCTTGGGGGAAGTCACGGTACGAAGGCAAGAAAATATGGCAACTTGCTCCTTACCATGTTCCTTGGAGG
>JANNYL010000091.1:0-1656 GCA_031410075.1 Flavobacteriales bacterium | reverse complement strand
GCGCGCGATCGCTTTCATCGCTGTTTCCTCCTTCACCACATCCTTCTCGATCTTCAGGTTGCTGATGATGAATTCCTGGCGCTCGGGCGTGTTCTTGCCCATGTAGAAACTGAGCAGTTCGTGCACCGCAGCATCCTTGGTGATCATCACCGGCTCCAACCGCATGTCCGGCCCGATGAAGTGTTTGAACTCGTCTGGACTGATCTCACCCAAGCCTTTGAAGCGTGTGATCTCGGCCGTCTTTCCCAGTTTGCTCAAGGCGTTCTGCCGCTCACCTTCGCTGTAGCAATAGATCGTTTCCTTCTTGTTGCGCACGCGGAACAAGGGCGTTTGCAAAATGTAGAGGTGATCGTTCTTGATCAGGTCCGGGAAGAACTGCAGGAAGAACGTGAGCAACAACAAGCGGATGTGCATGCCGTCCACATCGGCATCGGTGGCTACCACAATGCGGTTGTAGCGCAGGCCATCCATACCATCTTCAATGTCGAGCGCGGCCTGGATCAGGTTGAATTCCTCGTTCTCGTACACCACTTTCTTCGTGAGGCCGTGGCTGTTCAGCGGCTTGCCCTTCAAGCTGAATACGCCCTGCGTTTCCACGTTGCGGCTCTTGGTGATGCTGCCGCTCGCGCTGTCGCCCTCGGTGATGAAGAGCGTGCTCATCATCTTGCGCGGGTCGTTCTTGGGATCGCTCAAGTGGATGCGGCAATCGCGCAGTTTGCGATTGTGCAAACTGCTCTTCTTGGCGCGGTCGCGGGCCAGTTTGCGGATGCCGCTCAGTTCCTTCCGCTCGCGCTCGCTTTCGAGGATCTTGCCTTGTAACGCGTTCGTGGTTTCCGGATTCTTGTGCAGGAAGTTGTCCAGCTTGGTAGCCAGGAAGTCGCCGATGAACGAGCGCATGCTCTGTCCACCGGGTTCAATTTCCAGGGAGCCCAATTTCGTTTTCGTCTGGCTCTCGAAGACGGGTTCGATCACCTTCACAGCCACCGCGGCTACGATGCCCGTGCGCACATCGCCCGCTTCCCAATCCTTCTTGAAGTAGTCCTTGATCACTTTCGCCACCGCCTCGCGGAAGGCACCTTGGTGCGTGCCACCCTGGGTGGTGTGCTGGCCGTTCACGAAGCTGTAGTACTCCTCGCCGTAATGGTTGGCGTGGGTCATGGCCACTTCGATATCGTCGCCCACCAAGTGGATGATCGGATAGAGCGGCTCGCCATCCATCTTCACCTGCAACAGGTCCAGCAGGCCGTTCTTGCTCTGGAACTTCTGGCCATTGAAGTGGATCGTGAGGCCCGTGTTCAGGTAGCAGTAGTTCCACAGCAGCCGCTCGATATGCTGGTCGCGGTACTGGTAGTGTTTAAAGATCGTTTCGTCCGGCTCGAAGACCACGCGGGTGCCGTTGGTCTCGGTGGTGGACACGAGCTTCTCGTCCTTGCGCAGCACGCCGGTGTCGAACTCCGCGCGCTTCATCTGGCCTTCGCGGTAGCTCTCGATCTTGAAGTAGGCGCTGAGCGCGTTCACCGCCTTGGTACCCACCCCGTTCAGGCCCACGCTCTTTTTGAAAGCCTTGCTGTCGTACTTGGCGCCGGTGTTGATCTTGCTCACCACGTCGACCACCTTGCCCAGCGGAACGCCCCGGCCATAGTCGCGCACTTCCAC
>JANNYL010000090.1:0-1301 GCA_031410075.1 Flavobacteriales bacterium | reverse complement strand
GCGTTCGGTGATGTCCTCGATGGCCATCAAGATCATGGGCGTTTGATCCGAGGCGCGGATCAGTCGGCGGGCATTCAAGAGCATCGTTTTCTTGCCGATGTGCTCGAACTCGTGTTCCACCTGGAAGTCGTTCACCTGGTTCTCCTGTGGAAGTACCTCCTCCAGCAGTAGACGCAGGGCCGGGATATCCCACTGTCGATTGCCCAGATCGTAGAGCAAGCGGTTCTCGGTGCCTTCGGCCGTTACGCGGAAGTTCTCGTAGAACGATCGGCTAGCGCTCTGCACACGCAGGTCGGCATCCAACACCAATAGCGGTTCGCGTACCGTGGCCACGATGCTCGCTGTGTACTCATGGACCTCGGTGGCGACCTGCCGCAACTCATCCGCCAGCCGTTTGCGTTCGGTGATGTCCTCGATGGCCAGCAGGATCAGGGGAGCCTGATCGCTGGCTTGGATCAGTCGGCGTGCATTGAGCAACATGGTCTTCGCGCCGATGTGCTCGAACTCGTGTTCCACCTGAAAGTCGTTCACCTGGTTGTCCCGTGGAAGTACTTCCTCCAGCAGCCGACGCAGATCGGGGATGTCCCATTGGCCATTACCCAGATCATAGAGCATGCGGTTCTCGGTGCCTTCGGCCGTTACGCGGAAATTCTGGTAGAACGAGCGGCTGGCGCTCTGCACACGCAGGTCGGCATCGAGCACCAACAGCGGTTCGCGCACCGTGGCCACAATGCTCGTGGTTACTTCGTGCACGTCGGCAGCGATCTGCCGTAATTCGTCCGCCTGCCGTTTGCGTTCGGTGATGTCGCGGGCCGCAGCAAAGACGCCAACCACGTTGCCCGTGCTATCGCGATACACACTGGCGTTGTAAAGAACGTCGGTGACCTTGCCGGATGCATGGCGGATCGCCAGCGGATAGTCGGTCACCGATCCCTGCGAGAAAACTTGCTGGTATCCCTCGCGGGCTTTCTCGGGTTCGGTGAAGTAGTCCGCGAAGTCGCTGCCGATCAAAGCGTCCCGGCTTGCACCGGTTACTTGTTCCGTGGCGCTGTTAACGTCGGTGATCTTGCCTTCAACGCTGATCGTAACCAACGGGTCCAGGCTGGCTTCGATCAGGCTGCGTGCGTACTGCGAGGCTTCTTTAGTAGAAGCCTCCGCTTGCTTGCGCTCTGTGATGTCGCGGGCCGCAGCAAAGACGCCAACCACGTTACCCGTGCTATCTCGATACACACTGGCGTTGTAAAGAACGTCGGTGACTTTGCCGGATGCATGGCGAATCGCCAGCGGATAATCGGTCACCG
>JANNYL010000089.1:0-1418 GCA_031410075.1 Flavobacteriales bacterium | reverse complement strand
TGTCTTGTCCTGAAATAGGTTGACACAAACCAACCCTTCAAGATGGGACTCTCAAAAGAATTCAAAGTGTACAACAGCTACCCGCCGGAATTGCGCAAGCAGGCGGTTTACCGCGTATTAAGCGGGGAGCTTCGCAAGAGTGAAGCAATCCGGGAGTACGGCATCGGTGGCTCCACCACGCTGGACAAATGGCTGGAGAAATACGGCCACGGTATCTTGAGCGAGCACAAAGAGTTGCTTGCTCAAATGGGACGACGAAGAACAAAGGCAAATACGGCTGTTAAGGGTGAAATGCCCGAGTTGGACAAGGTGCGGCGCGAACTGGCGGCCACCCAGAGGAAGTTGGAGGCGGCTGAACTGCGGGCCGAGGCATACTCCATGATGATCGACATCGCCGAGCGGGAGCTGAAGGTGGCGATCCGAAAAAAGTCCGCCACCAAGTGATCCACGAAATGAAGACGCTGCATCCCAAAATGAGCCGGGAGGTGCTATGTCGGTCACTTGGCGTGAGCAGGCAGGCCCACCACAAGCACGGCGTGCGCACCGCGCGCGTGGTGCAGGGCCAAGAACAGGTGCTGCACCAAGTGCAGGCCATCCGCCAAGAGCAGCCCAAGCTGGGCGGGCTCAAGCTGTATGGCAAGCTGCGCGAAGGGATCCAAGGACTGTCTGTCCCCTTCGGGCGCGACCGGTTCTTCGACCTGCTGCGGGAGGAGGGCCTGTTGGTGCGCGGGCGCAAGCGGAGCGTGCGCACCACCTGGAGCCGGCACGGCCTGCCGGTATACCCCGACCTGCTGAAGGGACTATTGATCCAACGGCCCGGACAGGTCTGGGTGAGCGACATCACCTACTGGGCCGTGGAGGAGGGCTTCTACTTCATCTTCCTGATCACCGATCTGTGCTCGCACAAGATCATCGGGTATCACGTGGCGGCGAGCATGGACGGGGACCATGCCGTGGCCGCCCTACGCATGGCGCAGCGCGGCAGCCCGCACCACTTGGAAGGGATCATCCATCACAGCGACCGCGGCAGCCAATACTGCTTCGCCCAGTACATCAAAGCGATCAAGGCTGTAGGCATGCTGATCAGCATGACGGAAGATTCCGACCCGCGCGACAACGCGGTTGCCGAGCGGGTCAACGGAATCCTGAAGAACGAATTGCTGGCCCATCATCGTGTGGCCAACATCGCACAGGCCAAAGCACTGCTGCACCAAGCCGTTCGCATCTACAACCAGGAACGGCCTCATATGAGCTGCGACATGCTCGTGCCGGACCACGCCCATCTGCTGGACCACAAGCCCAAGCGCAGATGGAAGAACTACTATCGCACTGTCAACCTCACACAGGTCAAACCTCAACTTGTAAACCCAACACAGGACTTAGTCCTTTAACCCGTCAACTTTTTTCAGGACGAGACA
>JANNYL010000088.1:0-5770 GCA_031410075.1 Flavobacteriales bacterium | reverse complement strand
CATCACCAGGATGTAGCCGATGCTGAGCAGCAGAATGAAAGTCCAGAAGCGGCTGAGGGCCATGGGTTGTGCGGTGGTTGGACAAAGCAGCAATGGAAACGTGCTCCATTCGTGCTCCATCCCCACTCGCGGCGAACAAACCGATGTGAAAGAGATGACGGTGATGCGCCGGCGTGTGCGATCTTGGCGCCCCAAGCATCCCACAGATCCCCGCAACATGCTCCTAATGAAGAATGCTCTTTCTTTTTGCCTATTGGTAGCATTGTTTGGTTCCTGTTCCGATCACAGCGCTGCAGAGAAGGCGAAAGACCCCATCCACGAAGTAGAAACCGGCCTTTGTTATCCCAACTACCTGTTAGGCGACTCCACCTGGACCATTGAGGAGCGCATGGCGCATTACGGTGTGCCCGGCATGAGTATCGCGGTGATCAGCGACAACAAGATCGTTTGGATCAAGAGTTACGGTGTCGTGGACAAGGAGACCAAAGAGCCCGTTACGGACGCCACGCTCTTTCAGGCAGGATCCATCAGCAAGCCGGTTTCCACATATGGCGCTTTGAAGCTGGCGGAATTGGGCTTGATCGCATTGGATGCTGATGTGAACACGCAGTTGCATTCGTGGAAACTGCCGGAGAATGAGTTCACGCAGAAGCAGAAAGTCACGCCGAAGTTGTTGCTGGGCCATATGGCTGGCACCACTGTGCACGGCTTTCTCGGCTACAGCCCCGACCTGCCCGTGCCCTCGCTTGTGCAGGTTCTGAGCGGTGAAGCTCCTGCAAATTCGCCACCCATCGTTGTGGACAAGCTGCCAGGCGAGAGTTTCCGCTATTCCGGCGGCGGCTATTGCATCATCCAGCAATTGATGATCGATGCCAAGGGCGCGACTTTCCCCAGCATCATGGATGAATTGGTGCTGCGCCCGTTGGGAATGACCAAGAGCACGTACGATCAACCCCTGACCGGTGAACACTTGAAAATGGCCGCCACAGGCTACATTCCTGATGGATCCATGACGAAAGGGAAACGACATACGTATCCCGAAATGGCCGCCGCTGGTTTGTGGACCACAGCGGAGGATCTCGCACGCTATTTGATCGATGTGCAGCGCTCTTACACGAGCGATAGCGGTGCGGTGATCTCCAAGGCCACGGCTGCCATGATGTTGTCGCCGTTCATGGAACCCTTTGCAGGCGTGGGCATGTTCCTGCGTAAAAAGCAAGGTGAAGCATATTTCGGTCACGGAGGTTGGGATGAAGGCTTCTCGAGCGAATGCGTCGCGTACCACGACAAGGGCTACGGTGTGGTGGTCCTTACCAATGCCAACAAGCCGGACTTCATCAGTGAGGTGATCCGTTCTGTAGCGCGGGCTTATGATTGGAATGGGTATGTACCCACGTATACCAAAATGGAAATGGATCCCGCAGCGCTTGGAACGGTAAGTGGGCGCTACCGCCTTTCAGGGAACTCCATGACGACCATTTCACATTCAGGTGGCCGCTTGTTCCAGCAGGTGATGGGCGAGGAGCCGGTTGAATTGTTCCGGATATCGGATTCCACCTACATCGGTCGGGACGGCGACTTCCCTATCCAGTTCAAGGGATCAACAGCAGATAGCACGATGATCATGGTGAGTTGGGATCCCGAAAAATGGACTGCCGAGTCAAGCCACCCAAGGCTGCAAGAAAGCGACCGCCTGCCGATCGAGATGGTCCTCTCCGGTGGTGTGGAAGGGGCCCTCATCGCTTACCGAACACGCCTGGTTGCGGATCCCAAGGATCAGTCCATTTCCGAACAAGCGAACAACGACTTCGGTTACCAATTGCTCGGCAACGGAAAGATCGTGATGGCCAGGGATCTGTTCAACTTGAACAGGCAACTATATCCCCAAAGTGCCAATGCGAACGACAGTTACGCCGAAGCCTGCTTGAAGAACGGAGAAAAGGATCTGGCGCTGGCCTATTACAAAAAGGCCTTTGCTATGGACCCCACCAACAGCAACGCGGCGAGGGTGATCAAGGAACTGGAGGGGAAGGAGAACGTTAAGTGATCGTCAGGAGGAAAGGCCAATGATCCATTGAATGCCAACGGAAAACCGACCATGGGCCTCAATACGTTTTTGTTGTTCGTGGCGAGGTGATCTTCACTCGATAACGAATTTCGAGCTCATGTGAGCGCCGTTCTGTCCGGTCAAGTGGAGTATGTACATGCCTGTGGACAAGGCAGCAATATTCAAGGGTTGCACCCCTTGCCCCTGGGAGCGTTCACGCAATACGGTACGGCCAATACGGTCCGTTATCGACACTTCGGCATCGCTACCTATGTGATTGTGGAAAAAGAGAAGTCCATTCAGAGCATCCACTCGGACCTGTGGATCATGTGATGTTGGTTCGTTTATCGCGCTGAAGAGATCCGATGTGAATCCGTTCGCCGCGATGAAAACTGCCGAATCGAAAGCTGTGTCGCCTCCATCCGCGATCACTAGTTTCAAGTGGTACATAGATCCGCTGATCACGGCAGCAACAGCCGTCATTGCTACTGTTTGTCCGTCAAGTTGAATTTCAGTGCTACCTGTGTTGTCCACGTAGTAGGCACTGTTCTGCTCCCAATTGGGATCCAATTGAGCGCAGTTGCTGGCGATATTCAAACCACCTGGTATCCCCGAATTCACTGTGTTGATCGTGATAGGGATGGTTCCGCCCGGCACCACGGCAACATTGACGGCATTGTTCTCGAATGGACCAGTGATGCCAGGACCACTCAAGAAAATGCCAAACGCATCGTTAGCGATACCGCACACGTATTCGGGATATTCCTCCGATCCGAATGCAAATCGCAACCAAACGGAATCTTCAGTTGAAATGAAATCGAATTCCAGTCTCGCCACGTCATTCATTGAATAGCCGCTGAGTATTTCCAAGTCCGGATCCGAGGCACCAAAATTTCCGCCGCCCAGGGTAAATGACCCGGTAGTGTTCGGTCCATTAGCCACAGCAATGCTGCCCGATGCGAGTATCACGCCTTGGTCACATCCCAAAGACGAGGTCCCGTTATTGAACGATCCCGCTTGTTCACTGACGATGGTGCCACTTGCAGAGTTGAACAACACATTGCTCGCTGTAATGCCGGGGCCTAACAACATGTTCTGCACCAATTCCAATGGGTTCATCGTATTGTCCACGGTCAATTGGGCCGGAAGCAGATACGGGGAAATAACCAGTGGTATCAGGTGTAAGGTTCGCTTCATGTTCATCGGTTGATCAGTCTAACTGGTTGTGCAAAGACGCCGTCGCTGGGACCTGTAGAGCTTCGGATGGGCTGCATTGATCGTCGTGAGCTTGTATGCCAAGGTATGATGCTGAAGGGAGAATTGGTTCTGGCTTTGAATGGAGGTTGATCGGATCTTGGAGCGCGTTGTCGAACCAGTTTTGACCAATGAGCATCGCGCACATCTTTGTCTGACCACAACCATGTTCACACGCCGCGGATCATACTTGTTGGGCGCGCTCCTTTTCCAGGGGCTGTCCATGGCACAGACACAGCCGTGCGCAAATGCATTGCTCTTCGCCAGTGACACGCAGGCCCCCATGTGGGTGGAAACCCTGTGGCGAAAACCGAATGGCAATGTGGAGGCCACGGCTGCGCTCTTCACCGAGTTGGAGGATCGAGCACCGAAGGCCCTTTTTATCCTGGGTGATGTGGTGAACCTGAGCTGCAAGGAGAAGCGGTGGACCAAGATGGATGTGTACCTGCAACGGCTCAGGGAGCGCGGTGGTCGCGTGCATGCCCTGCTGGGCAACCACGAGGTGATGGGGAACGCCGAAGCGGGTGAACGAGGCTTCCAGCGTCGTTTTCCGGATCACGTGCGCTCCGGTTATGTCGTGCTGAAGGACAGTATCGCCGTGGTTTTGCTCAATAGCAATTTCAAGTCGCTGGGCAAAGCGGACCGCTCATTACAACAAGCGTGGTACGGATCGACATTGGCCGCACTGGACACCATGCCCGAAGTGCGCACCATCCTGGTGTGTTGCCATCATTCACCATACAGCGATAGAAAGGTTGTGGGATCGAATGCGGATGTGCAACGTGACTTTGTTCAGCCGTTCTTGACCGCAGCAAAAACCTCCCTCTTCCTGAGTGGCCACGCGCACATTTTCCAGCATTTCAAGCTGACCGGAAGACACTTTTTCGTGATCGGCGGTGGGGGAGGGCTGCACCATCCATTGAGCCGCAAGAAAGTGGCGTTGGAGAATGTGGATCCAGACTATGCTCCGCTCTTCCACTATTTGTCGCTGAGCCTGTGCGGAGATCACCTGCGCGTGCAGTCGTTCAAGTTGAAGGACGATAAAAGCGCGTTCGAGATGGGGCGTGAATTTGACGTGGAGTTGCCTGGCGGTAGGTAACGAGATACCCTTAGACAGAGATCGGTTGCGTGTTGGCGCGTGCGCCTCGAGTGCGGAATCGTTGGAGTTGCAAAGACCATTTGAGAAAGAGGCACGAGCACCTGCTAGGGGGCCAGGAAGAAGGCACAACAGCTGGGCGCGAAGTATCGTGATGGCTGGTGAAGCAAGGAGTTCTTACGAGAAGGGCACAGCTGACCGGCGTTCTACGCAAATTTTTCTGCACGCCGAACACTTGCGCCTAGGAGGGTTTGCCCTCCTAGCGGAGACGTGCGATGGGGAACACTTCATTACTTTGCCTCCATGAAGCACTTTCTTCCGATCTTCCTGCTGGTACTTGGAACACACACGCATGCCCAAGAATGGAACCAGCGCGCTGATCTGGCCGGCGTGCCCCGGTGGGGGGCGATGGGCTTCGGCATCGGCAGTAAGGGCTACATCTGCATGGGCACGGATGGCACGAACAACCTCAACGATCTCTGGGAATGGGATCAAACCACGGACAGTTGGCAGCAACGCGCCTCGTTCCCGGGCATCGCGCGCGCGCAGGGTGTGTCGTTCTCTATAGGTAATATCGGCTATGTGGGTTTCGGTCGATTAGGGGTGGGGCAGAACGGCTTCGCAGATCTGTGGGCCTATGATCCCGCCACGGACAGTTGGGAGCAGAAGGCGTCCATGCCCGCCGCTGGTCGCAGCGCACCGAGCGCATTCGTGTTGAACGGCCACGCTTACCTCGTTGGAGGTAACCCGGTTTCGGCACCTTATCTCACCGAGCTTTGGGAATACGATCCGACTTTGGACACGTGGACCCAACACACTGACTTGCCGGCCACAGGCCGTTCGGGCCCTGTCGCTTTCGCAGTGAACGGCATGGGCTATGTTGGCTCCGGCAACGACAACTCCAGCAACGCGGCCTGTAGCGACTTCTGGCAATGGGATCCGACAACGGACAGCTGGACCCAACGCGCCGACCTGCCGGGCGCGGAGCGCCGCACGGCCTGCTTCTTCACGCTGGACGATGACGCCATCGCCGGAGGCGGTTGGAACGGTACGGACTACCTCGTGGATTTCTACCTCTATAACCCAGTGCCCGATACATGGTCTCCCATTCCTGAGTTCGCAGGCTTCGGTGCGCATTCGCCCGTTTCCTTCAACTTGAACGGCAAGGGCTACGTGGGCACCGGTGGCATTCCGGGCGGACAAACCGACCAATATTGGGAATTCGATAAGGGTGGTAGTAACAATGCCCTCGCTGAACAAGCCGACCTCAACGAGATCCGGATCGTGCAAAACCGCCTTTCGATCTCGCTGCTCGGCTGGTCACGCGAGCTGGTGGACGAGTTCACGCTGCTGGACGCTAGTGGGCGCATTGT
>JANNYL010000087.1:0-4003 GCA_031410075.1 Flavobacteriales bacterium | reverse complement strand
CTTTTCTTCTCCAAATCTGGCAAAGCCGCATCTATCCTTTTGACCAATTCGGGCAATTTAATAGTTGGTACAGCTGGAAACAGATGGTGTTCTAAATGATAAAACATGCTGAACGTTATTGTATTTTTCCAACCATCTCTTTGTGTTCGAGCAAATTCTGGATGGTCTTCTGTATCGTGGTGCACTGTCCATACTGCAAAAAATGCCATTAAAAACTCGCCAATAATCATGATGACGATGTGGTACATCAGAAAGTGAATTTTAAAATAAAAGACTAAAAACGCAAATACCGCAATTGAAAACAGTTCAAACAACACGTTTTTAACATACCGTCTATTCCCTTTTTGCAACGTTACTAAGTGTATTAAAAACATGTGGATAGGACCATATAAAATAGCCCCATACCATGTCATACCCGCCGATTTGCCTTCATAATCTTCTTCCGTTAAACAATATTGATGATGTCTCAAATGGTTGAATTTCACGGCATGAATAGAAGTCATCATCAAAATACTGTTGGAATAGAGGGTAAACCACGTCAAAAATCTATTTGTGCCGAGGGCATTGTGAAAACCATTATGCACCTGCCGCAAACCTGTTAAAAAGAAAAAACCAGAGCAAGGCACAGCCAACACATAATACCCATAATAAGCAAAAAGCCATGAAGCAAAGAGCCACGGAAGAGTCAAATTATTTTCAATCAACATTTCCATTGTCGAAAGGTTTTTAAGGTCTTTCCACTCTACTCTTTTGAGAATTTCGGCGTGTGTCATGATTTTAGATTTTAATTTAAAACAGGTAATTCAAGATACCCTCTAAACTCTTTATCCTCTTCAAAAAAACTCATCCTCTTCCAGCCGCCCCGCTTCGTAGCGGCGCCAAGCCTCTTCGGCCAAAGGGGCCAATACCAAAGGCCACCCGCTCTGAACGTAGTAGGGTCCGATCAGTCTCGGCTCGATCAAGTTGAAGCGGTCCGGGCCTTCATGGTCGTTCGCGATCGCATCACCATGGTCCGTCGCCTCATCCGGGTTCAAGCCACCATAGAGGTAGGATATCGCATGCCACGCCTTCATGAACTCGTCCATGGGCATGTCCACGAGCGGTCTGTCCAGCGCCGGGATAAGCCATTGCAAGGCTTCCTGTTCGTTGCTCGGAATGAAGATGATCGAGTCTTCCATGGTTGACGGATTTTCTGTCGAATAGCGTTTCACAGTATAATGTGCGTTCACGCCGGATCCAAATCCTGTTGAAAACAATTTCGACATCGCCCTCAACGCCCTCGGTAACCACTTCGCCGAGCCGACCGTGAGCCAGTCACGCTCTTCAGCAGGATCCAAGACCTATAGGCAAGCCACTGGCCATTCCGTCGGAGGCCGCCGGACCAAAGGCCAAATACCTGGCTTGGCATCGGAACCACCATCACTCCAGGCAATAGGACCTATCCGCTTCGCGGCCGAAGACCTTAGCACTGCACAAGCCGCGGATCGGCCTTACCGGACCTTCTGACCTACTACAGTGCTATACGGCCCGCTGCCCGCCGTTCCCATGGCGCATACCCGGAAGTGGCATACGGAGTTGACCAGCAAGCCGCGTACATGGGCCCGGCGGCTGGAGCCGGTGTGTACAAGGGTCCAGTTTGGGTTCTGTAAGGGGTCATCGGTGGTCATGTACACTTGGTAAAGGCGTGCGCCGTGTACGGCACCCCAGTGCAGGAGCAGGTCGCCATTGGGAGAATTCGGGCGGTTTACGGTGAGGGTGTCCGGGGCGGTGAGCGTGGTGATGCGCAGCGGTGGCCTGCGCAGTTCGAAGCCGCTGGTCACCTGCTTGTTCACGTCACCTTGCGCCGTGGCCATTACGTATTTGGAGAGTTGCACGAGGATGCGTTCCAGTTCAGCGTGTCGCTGCCAGCGCACTGCTACCAGGGCGTGCGCACCGGTCTCGGCACCGGCGATGGCGAACTGGAGCGCGATGCAGGCATCACGCAAGGTGGCCAAACTGGGCACTGGTGCGGGGAAGTGCAGGTTGCCGGTAAGGCGATCTTCGATAAAATGCGCTTTGGCAACGAGGTCGCCGGAAGGAAGGTCCTTGACGCCGGCGCGGATGCAGGTGACGTTCATGGTCGTGTTCGTTGCGGCTTGAACGGTGATCCCAACGTTCAGGTTCCATTTGGGGAACGGTGCGGTGGTGCAGTTGGTGATCGTGTTCATGATCGTATCCGGCGCGTTCCTTGAATGGACCGTCGCCATCTTCTACACGCGGATCGCTGGCATGATCATGTGCGCAGCGTCCCCCGAATGGACCGTCGCCAACTTGTACACGCGGATCGCTGGCATGATCATGTGCGCAGCGTCCCCCGAAAGGAGGGTCGCTGTCGTGTAGGTGCATGTGGCGTTCCCTGAAAGGGTAGTCGCTCGCATGTATACGTTGGTCGCGTTCCCCGAATGGATGATCGCTGGTGTGTGGATGCAAGCCGCATTCCCGGAAAGGATAGCGGCTTGCAGGAACGATCACGTTGCGTTCTACGAAAGGGCGAACCCCATCGTATCGCAATGGTTGGTGTTCCCCAAATGGTCCTCCGCATGCATGTCGTATAAAATGGCTTCAATGCAGGATGGTAGGGGAGCGTGTTCGCAGTTGCGCTCGTTCAGCCAAGAGATGCTACCCTTCACTCAACCAGTACAACGCGTTTTGATCGTCCATCCTCCGTGCGCAGCATGTAGCTACCAGCTTGTTGCCCGCGAACATCCGTCGCATTCGTTCCGGATCGCAACAGAAAGCTGCTTGGACCTGCGCGGGGTCTCTCGTCTCCGGGGATCCTGAATCTCCGACCGCCCGACACCCCATACCATGGAACCCCGGTCCCCCGTTGTCCGTTCAAGGCCGCGAGCCATGATCGTTCAAACACATAGTCCGGAGCAGGTAGTGCGCGAAGCCTTTCGCGACATGCCCGCGATGTGGAACAAAATGAAGGACCCCCTTGCGCGGTTGCAACGACAGATGCGTGTGGACAAGTCCCTGCTTATGGAGCCCCAACTGTTCGAATATCCGTCGCACCAGGGGAACAACTGGCTCATCGCCGTGCTGCCGACCAAAAAGCTGCTGAACATCGTCCCCTTTGTGTGGTACCGCGGTACCGATGGCTATTACCGGGCCGCACGCATCGTGCAGGATGGTGTATGCTACCACATCAGCCACCACGTGCTGGAGCAGTATGCGGCCCGTTTCAATCGTACCGGCGACGGCCTCACACGCTTGAAGGAGTTCATTCGCGAGAACATGTCCTTCGGCATGGAGTATTGCCCGGACAACAACGAGGTGCGCGTGGGCGTGAAGCACGGCTACATCATAGGCACCTGGGCGGTGCCCCAGCAGGTGGTGCAGCTCATCACCTTTGTGGACCACGGCAAGCTCTTCGATGAGCAATTGGAACAGATGGACCGTTTGGACCAGCAGCGGGCGGATAGCCTTCGACCCGTGCGCATACCCGGTGGCGGCGTGAAGCCCTGGGACCTTCCTCGGCCGACCGCGTAGTCCGGTACAACATGTCTGGGCTTCTGTAGGGCCTCCCGTCTTCGGGGACCGTGGGGTCATTCGGCTGCTACCTGCCACTGGCCATTCCCGCCGTCCCCGGTTCGCGGGTCAGGCCCAGGACGGACCGGGGCAGGTCTGGCGGAACCGAAAGCCGAATACCTGGAGTGGCACAGGAACCATCATCACTTCTGATCATGTCTGTTCCTTTCAGGTGTCCTCTGTCGTGGTCACACCAGCGGGAGAGGAAAGAAAGGCGCACAACCCTTCCCCTCACATCTTCACCATCGACACCACTTCAACGGGGTTCGCTTCGTTGCAGCGGTTCGCCATGCGCAGCTGCCGGTAGTCAAAGCGCACGCGGAGCCCTTCCACCTTGAACTCATCTTTCAGGTTGATGGGGTCCAGCAAGTAGCTCACCTCCTTGATCCGAATGGTGAAGGGGCAGCCTTCTTTCGTGGTGGCCTGTTGGATC
>JANNYL010000086.1:0-8597 GCA_031410075.1 Flavobacteriales bacterium | reverse complement strand
GATGCAGCAACGGCGCAGGACAAGGATCTGTACGCCAAAGGGGAGAAGGTCTTCAAAGGCAATTGTGCCAGCTGTCACAAGCCGGATACGAAGATGACCGGACCAGCGCTGAAAGGTGCGAAGGACCGTTGGGCCAAGAGTGGTGGCGATATTTATGCGTGGGTAAAGAACAGTACGGGCTACATGGCCTCTACTGGCGATTCCTATGCCAAAGCGCTTTTCGCGGAGTACAATAAGAGTGTGATGACCGCGCAAGCGGTGACTAACGATGACATCGATGCTATCCTGTATTACGTTGATAACTACAAGCCGAAGGTTGTGCCTCCTCCAGATGGAACGACTGCCGGTGGCGGAGGAAAAGGGCCCAAGCAAATGGGTGATGACACGCCGTGGCAATGGCTGATCATCGTGGTGCTTTTGCTGTTGGTGGTCGTGCTTTCGTTGGGTGGTGTTAAGAACCAGTTGAGGAACGCGTTGCAGGAGCGCGATGGGAAAGAGCCCGTGCCGGAGCGTAGTATTTGGGGAAACGTAATGAACTGGGCTGGCCACAACAAAAGTTGGGCGCTCATATTCGGGTTCATTTTTTTCTGCTTCCTCATAGTTCAAGGTTGGAATTGGGCCATCAACATCGGCATCTACGGTGGTGAAGATGTGGCACACTACAAACCCGAACAGCCGATCCTCTTCAACCACACGCTTCACGCTGGTAAAATGGCCATCAACTGCCAGTATTGCCATAGCAGTGTAGAGAAGAGCAAGAACGCCGGTATCCCAAGTGCCAATGTGTGCATGAACTGCCACCAGGCAATTGCCCAAGGGCCTGTGACAGGTACAGGGGAGATCGCAAAGATCTATGAGGCTGTTGGTTGGGACCCAACGAACATGAAGTACACCGGCGTTGAGAAGCCGATCGCTTGGGTGAAGGTGCACAACCTGCCCGATCACGTTGCCTTCAACCACGCTACGCACGTGGCGGTAGGGAAGATCGAATGCCAGAAGTGCCACGGCCCAGTAGAGACAAAAATGGACGTGGCCGAGCAATGGAGTTCGCTTACGATGGGCTGGTGTATCCAATGCCACAATGAGACCGCTGTTTCGCAGATGGCTGACGGTAGCAAGAATGGCTACTACGACGAGATCCATCGCCGCCTGAAGGAAACCCCCTTGGGCAACAAAGAGCTCCAGAAGTACCTCGAGGACGAGCAGATCACGGTGAAAGAACTAGGCGGCTGGGAATGCGCCAAATGCCACTACTAAGAACACGCGCGGAACTATGTCGACCACCAAGCGATACTGGCAAGACCTGGGCGAGCTCTCTGAAGCACCGCAGGTTCCAACGAACGAGTTCAACACGCCGCTTCCTTTTGCGGAAGCATTGGGTGACAAGGGCCTCACGGGCAGCACTACGGGGCGTCGTGATTTCCTGAAATTCCTCGGCTTCTCATTGAGCGCCGCCACTCTGGCCGCATGCGAAACACCGGTCATCAAGAGCATTCCATATGTGAACAAACCGGAGGACATTACCCCCGGTGTGGCCAACTGGTATGCCAGCACGTTCTATGATGGCGAGGATTTCGCCAGTGTTCTTGTAAAAACGCGAGAAGGCCGTCCGATCCACATCAAGGGCAATCCCCGTTTTGGTATCAATCGCAATCCGAACACCAAGAAGGGATCGATCAATTCGCGTATCAACAGCAGTGTGATCACGTTGTATGATAGTCTGCGCCAGAAAGGACCGGTTTCGGCGATCGGTGATGGTAGTTGGACCGCCTCTTCTTGGGCGACCGCCGACAAGGCCATCATGGAGGGTCTCACCAAGATCAGCGCCAGCGGAAAGCGTATTGTGCTATTGACCAATACCGTGATCAGCCCGAGCGCCAAGCAGGCCATCGCGACTTTCCAGAACAAGATCGGCGGTACATCGCTGGCTGGGGATGATGGAATGAGTGTGCAGGTGGGTTCCAAGGTGGACCACATCCAATACGACACGATCAGTTATGGGGGCATTACCAATGCCAACCTCAAGAGTTTCGGTAAGCGCGTATTCCCGAGCTACGACCTGAGCAAAGCCGATGTGTTGGTGAGTGTGGGCGCCGACTTCCTGAGCGGCTGGGGAAATCCAACGGAGAACGTTTGGCAATATGCTGTTCGCCGTAGGCCAGAGGATGCAACCGCCGAAAAGCCGATGAGCCGCCACTGGCAGTTCGAAGCGCGGATGAGTTTGAGCGGTGCAAATGCGGATATGCGTTGTATGGTGAAGCCCAGCGAGATACCAGCTGTGATCATGGGCTTGCACGATGCGATCGCCAAGAAAGTGGGAGGCGCCACGGTGGGAGCTACGAGTGTTGCCAGTGCGGATGGTCACATCGCTGAATGCGCTGCCGAATTGGTTGCTGCCAAAGGCAAGAGTGTGGTGATCTGCGGCCATAACGATGAAGGCACACAGGTGATCGTGAACAGCATCAATGCGATGTTGGGCAACTACGGAAGCACTATCGATCTGGCGAACCACACGTTCTTCAAGCAAGGCGATGATGCTGCCGTGCAACAGTTGGTGAAGGACATGAATGCGGGCAACGTTGGTGCGATCCTGATCGCGGGCGCTAACCCGATCTACAGTTTGCCGAACAGCGCTGAATTCGCTTCAGGCTTGAAGAAGGTTGGCCTTAGCATCAGTTTCAGCAGCCATGCCGACGAGACTGCGAGTTTGTGCAATGTCATTTGCCCCGATAGTCACTGGCTGGAAAGCTGGAACGACTTCATGCCCAAGCCGGGTCATTATGCATTGGCCCAGCCAGCGATCACCCCGCTGTTCGATACCCGGCAATGGCCAGCGAGTTTGTTGACCTGGAGCGGTGTAAGAGGCAATTACCACGATCACATCAAAGGTGTTTGGCAGGCGGCCATGACCAGTCGCACGGACATGCCTGTGGATTTTACCACAGCGTGGAACACCAGCATTCACAACGGTGTGTACGAGGCCTATACGAATGCGGCCGAGCCCGTTGCTTTCGCCGGCAATTTGAACGAAGCCGCCACATCAGCGAAAGAAAGTGTGAAGGGAGCTGGTGCTTGGGAAGTACAGTTGTACACGAAAGAAAGCATCGGCAGCGGCTTGCACGCCAACAATCCATGGCTGCAAGAAGTGCCTGATCCACTCACCAAAGTGACGTGGGACAACTACGTGTGCATGGCTCCGGCAGATCTCTTGCGCCTGACCAAAAAGACTGAGATCAAGGAGTTGCGTATCGGCGAGCAGGATGATGCGCATATGGTGAAGGTCACCATCGGCAGTACAGTGCTCGAACTGCCAGCGGTTCCACTGCCAGGACAGACTCCCATGACGGTGAGCATCGCCTTGGGATATGGTCGTGGTGCGAATGGCGAGAACGTTGGGCGTGCAGCTTGCCTGCACACTGATGACGGCAATGTGATGCCGATCGGCAAGAATGCATATCCGCTCACGAGCCTATCGAACGGGGCAGTGAAGTATGTCGCGTTGAACGCCTCGGTTGACGTTACGGGTGAGAAGTACCAGATGGGTCTCACGCAAACGCAACTCACGGGTATGGACCGTGAGAGCATCATCAAGGAGACCACCTTCGCTGTATGGAGCAAGCACGAACCGCGCGAGACTTACAACGAGAAGGAAATGCTCGCGGTGCACGAGGATGTGAACCACGATGACCACATCGATGCACGCGACAAAGTGCCCGCCACGGAGGTGAACCTCTGGAAGGATCACCCGGTTGCTGAAGTAGGCCACCACTGGGGCATGGCCATCGACCTCAACAGCTGCACAGGTTGCGGAGCGTGCATCACCGCTTGCAACAGCGAGAACAACGTTTCAGTTGTGGGCAAGGATGAAGTTCGCAGAAGCCGCGACATGCATTGGTTGCGTTTGGATCGCTACTATAGCAGCGATACAACTTGGGAAGAGGGTCGCGAAAAGGGCGAAGGCAAGATCGGCCTGTACAGGAAGATGGAGGAGCCTTCCGCTTCACCCAAGGTCTTCTTTATGCCGGTGATGTGCCAGCATTGCAACCATGCCCCGTGCGAAACGGTGTGCCCGGTAGCAGCCACTACGCACAGCAACGAAGGTCTCAATATGATGACCTACAACCGGTGCATCGGAACGCGTTATTGCGCGAACAACTGCCCGTACAAGGTTCGTCGTTTCAACTGGTTCAACTATGTCACCGAGAAATTCGGCGAAGTGAACCCTGCATGGGATGCTTTGGGTCGCATGGTGCTGAACCCGGATGTTACCGTTCGCAGTCGCGGTGTGATCGAGAAGTGCAGCTTGTGCGTCCAACAGATCCAAGGAGGCAAGCTCGCCGCCAAGAAAGCAGGTACGCCAGTGAAGGACGGCGCCATCGAGACGGCTTGCAGTGCAGGATGCCCCACGAACGCTATCACCTTTGGTGACCTGAACGACAAGAACAGCAAAGTGCTGGCCATCGCCGAAAGCGAGCGCGCCTACCACATGTTGGAAGAGATCGGTGTGAAGCCGAACATCAGTTACATGGTGAAGGTGCGAAACATCGAAGAAGAAGTCGCGCACGTTCACGAAACCGAAGCAGCCCACAACTAGGATCATGCATAGCGAATCAGCGCTCCGCGAACCGCTCATCCTGGGGCATCGCACGTACCACGACATCACCGTTGACCTGGTGAAGCCGATCGAGGACAAGGCTCCTCGCATGTGGTATATCCTGATCACCATCGCCGCCATCATTGCCGCATACGGTGTTGGGTGCATCTTGTACCTGTTCAGCAAGGGGATCGGTGTTTGGGGATTGAACAAGACCGTGGATTGGGCTTGGGATATCACCAACTTCGTTTGGTGGGTAGGTATTGGTCATGCCGGTACACTGATCAGCGCGGTTTTGCTGTTGTTCCGCCAGAAGTGGCGCATGGCCGTTAACCGTTCTGCGGAAGCGATGACCATTTTCGCGGTGATCATGGCTGCCACCTTCCCACTCATCCACATGGGTAGGATCTGGTTGGCCTACTGGGTTTTCCCGCTGCCAAACCAGTTCGGTTCGTTGTGGGTGAACTTCAACAGCCCGTTGCTCTGGGACGTGTTCGCGATCAGCACATACTTCTCCGTTTCGGTCGTGTTCTGGTACATCGGCCTTATACCTGATTTCGCGACCATTCGCGATAAAGTGGTGAAGCCATGGCAGAAGAAGTTCTACGGCGTACTCAGCTTCGGCTGGACCGGCAATGCGAAGGCATGGCAGCGCTTCGAAGAAGTGAGTCTCGTGCTCGCAGGCCTCAGTACACCGCTTGTGTTCTCGGTTCACTCAGTGGTTAGTATGGACTTCGCCACCTCGATCGTTCCGGGTTGGCATACCACCATCTTCCCGCCCTATTTCGTGAGCGGTGCTGTGTTCAGCGGTTTTGCCATGGTGCAAACGCTGTTGCTCGTAATGCGCAAGACGATGAAGTTGGAGGCGTATGTGACGATCAAGCACATCGAGTACATGAACATCATCATCATCGTAACCGGTTCGATCGTGGGTGTAGCCTACATCACCGAGTTGTTCATTAGTTGGTACGGTGGAGTTGAATACGAGAGTTATGCGTTCATCAACCGGGCTACAGGACCATATTGGTGGAGCTACTTGGCGATGATGACGTGCAACGTTGTTAGTCCACAGCTTTTCTGGATCCGCAGTTGGCGCCGGAATTTGATCTTCACCTTCTTCATGAGCTTGGTGGTGAACACGGGTATGTGGTTCGAACGCTTCGTGATCATTGTGACCTCCTTGCACCGCGATTACGTGCCAAGTAGTTGGTCGATGTTCCACCCAACGTGGGTTGATGTGGGCACCTTCATCGGCACCATCGGTATTTTCTTCACGCTTTATCTGCTGTTCGCACGCTACTTCCCGGTTCTGGCCCTCAATGAGCTGAAAAGCATCTTGAAGAACAGCGGCGAGAGCTACAAGAACGAGCAGGCCAACACCCATCACCACTAACCGATGGCTGAAAAGATCATCTACGCGGTCTACGAAGACCCTGAGCAGTTGAAGAGCGCTGCACGCAAGCTGATATCAGCGGGTGTGAAAGTGAAGGATGTCTTCAGCCCGTTCCCGATCCACGGCTTGGACCCGATCATCGGATTGAAGCGCACGCGATTGGGTATGGCCTCGTTCATGTTCGGTATCACAGGCACCGCTTTGGCCTCTTTGGGCACGTGGTATTTCATGATCTACGATTGGCCGATGAACATCGGTGGCAAGCCTAACTGGACTTGGTACCACAACGTGCCAGCGTTCATTCCAGTGATGTTCGAATTCACCGTGTTCTGCGCAGCACACGGCATGGCGATCACGTATTTGATACGCAACAGGACCCTGCCCGGTATGCCTGCGCGTAATCCGGATCCACGTTCCACCGACGACAAGTTCATCATCGAACTGCGTACCGAAGAAAACCATGGTCACACCGCTGAGGCCATGACCGAGATGTTGCGTAGCACCGCCGTTTACGAGATCAACGAGCGCCAATGCTGATGAAGACCCAGACGACACTCTTCGCGGTTCTTGGTACCGTGATCCTCGCAGCCTGTGGTGGCGAGAAGGACAGCCCCGGCATTGAATACATGCCCGATATGTATCGTGGCCCTGCAGTTGAAGCGTACGTGGACTACGGACAGGATCCGTACTACTTCGATGACAGTTTGGTGCATGCGGAGCGCAATACACAAAGTGCTCGTAAAGCACCTGTTGGTACCATCGCCTTCAATGCGGATCCAGCAAAGGCGAGCTACAACTTCCCATATCCGTACGCGAACACACCGGAGGATTATGAACGCGCCGGCTTGGAAGTGCACAGCCCCTTGGAAATGACCCAGGCAAATGTGGACAAGGGCAAGGTGATCTACACCAAGTTCTGCTTGCATTGCCATGGTGAAACAGGCCAAGGTGACGGCAAAGTGGTTACTGAAGGGAACTATCCGGTACCACCAGCTTACAATGGCACGCAACTCGGTACTTTGCCAGAAGGCAAGATGTTCCACAGTTTGAAATACGGGAAGAACGTTGCCATGGGAAGTCACGCAGGGCAGCTTTCACAAGAAGAGCGTTGGACCGTTATCCAATATGTGAAATTCCTGCAAGCCGGTGGCAAAATGCCAGGTGCCACGGCACCGGGTGCGGCGATGCCTGCGGATAGTACAAAGAATGTTGTGCCGGTAGCAGCAGCTGGCACAACGGGGACGGCGACAAAGTGAACCGATAACGAGCACGAGCGATGAACTTCACTTTCAGCAAACGGGCCAGAACCTTGAGCATGATGCTCATGGTATTGGGATTGGTGCTCGCCGTAGTCGGGTTCTTCGGTCTGAAGAACGATCCGCATATGGCGGAAAGCGCTGGTCAGAATTTTTGGGCAGCACTATTCATCAACGGCTTCTTTTTCTTCGGCATCACCTTGGGTGCCTTGTTCTTTTACGCTCTTCAATTCGCAACGGAAAGCAGTTGGAGCGTGTTGGTGCGGCGTGTGTACGAAGCGGTGTTCAGTTATCTGCCCATTGGTGCCGCAGTGATCGTTATTTGCCTCTTGGCTGGTCAATTCGGACTGCATCACGTTTGGTCATGGATGGATCATCGCGTATACGATCCAAATGATGCCGAGCACTACGATAAGATCGTAGCCGGCAAGTGGGCCTACCTGAATCCGGTCTTCTTCTGGGCTCGTGTGATCGCGTTCATGGGCACCTTCGCTTTCGCTGCCAATTGGTATCGCAAGCAGAGTCTGAAATTGGATACGCTTACCGGCGCTGAGCTTGTGAAAGAGCATTTGCTCACCTATCGCCGCAGCGCGTTGTTTCTGGTGTTGTTCGCTGTGTTCAGCAGCGTATTGGCTTGGGATTGGTTGATGAGCATCGATGTTCACTGGTTCAGTACCCTTTACGGCTGGTATGTGTTCGCGGGCATGTGGTGTGCCGCCATGATCACATCAGTGGTGTTGGTGTTGTACCTGAAGAGCAAGGGCTATTTGCCCCAAGTGAACAACAGCCATATCCACGACATGGGCAAGTGGGTATTCGCCACCAGCTTTTTGTGGACCTACCTTTACTTCAGTCAATTCATGTTGTACTGGTATGCGAATATCCCGGAGGAAGTGATCTACTTCCAACAGCGTATCGATCACCATCCCGTGTTGATGTGGGGCATGTTCTTCGTGAACTTTGTTGTGCCCATGGTCCTCTTGATGAGCCGCGACGCGAAGCGCAACCCACGCTTCTTGATCGGTGTGGGCACCGTGATCATTGTGAGCCATTGGCTGGATACCTGCCAACTTGTTCTGCCTGGAGCTTTGGGCGAACATTTCCATCACATTGGCGCGTTGGAGATCGGTCTGTTCCTGTTCTTCCTTGGCCTTTTTGTGATGACCGTATTGAACGCACTTACCAAAGCTCCGCTCAGTGTGGTGAATAGCCCGTACTTGGAGGAAAGTGTTCATCACAGCATCTAACGAACCGAAAGCCGCCATAAGCGTTCATATCAAGAAACCATGATGACGTTGTTGATCCTCGCGGTGATCGTGCTCGGCATATTGGCCGTGACACGTTTGAGCCGCGT
>JANNYL010000085.1:0-1080 GCA_031410075.1 Flavobacteriales bacterium | reverse complement strand
TCCTGCACAAAGGCATTTCGATCAGCGCCGAACTGGTCTTTGATGCTCAGGACCGGTTAGTGAACTTCATCAGCAACGACCGATACTACCTCGAAGAGGATAAGTCCATGACCAGGTGCCGCTTTTCCACGCCTGCTCGGGATCATCGCGTGGAGAACGGGGTCCTTGTGCCAGGATATGGCGAAGCGGTCTATCACCTGGCCGATGGCGATCTCACGTACGGGCGGTTCAACTTGCTCAGCGTTCGCTACGAATGAAAATGAGCTCATCCGGCAAGCTCACCGCCATCAAGCTCCTGCACACCGGTGTCTGGGTCTTTTTCAACGTGGTGATCTTCTATCTGCTCTACGCAGTGGTCGTGGACCGTTTCGACAGTTTGGCGTGGATCTGCCTTGCCCTCATCGGTGCCGAGTGCCTCGTCCTGCTGCTTTTCAAAATGGCCTGCCCATTGACCGTTGTGGCTCGGCGCTATTCCGCTTCGGATGAACCCAACTTCGACATCTACCTGCCACGCTGGTTGGCGAAGTACAACAAGCAGATCTATGGGGTCATCCTCATCGGCATTCTCGCGGGACTTCTTTGGTGCCTGATCCGGGACTGAGCAAGTATTCGTTTGACCCGTCCATGTTCTGCCTTCCTCCACCACCCGGACCACCACCTTACCCGTGTGCAAGCCCTCGCCAAAACGACGGATCAGGCCCTGCAATTCGAGTAAGTCGTAAGGCCCATCGATCACCGGCATCAATCCACCGCTGCTCAGCGCTCCACCACGAAGCGCATGGTCCGCATCCGCGCGTCCGTGCTCTTGCACATCAGCGTGTAGATACCCGGTGCCAGGTGCGCGATGCCGATGGAACCGAGTGGTGCGCCCAAGGTTGAATGCTCCACCACGCGACCACTGGCATCCTGTATGGTGCAGCTGAGTGCCCCGCGCGCACCGTGAAAAGCTACGAACAGTTCGTCCTGTGCGGGTACCGGATACAGGTGTAGTTCCATGGTCGCTGTTGCGGAAGGCACTCGGGTGGTCAGATCATCATCCGGCACGCCCATGGACGCCACGAAGCAGCGTTGGCCAAAGGG
>JANNYL010000084.1:0-5903 GCA_031410075.1 Flavobacteriales bacterium | reverse complement strand
TTCAGAAAATCGCCACTACCGATTTACTTGCATATAGCCCGTAAGTGTGCGGCTCGAACTATCCAGTTTGAACAGGTTCAACACGTAGTAGTACACTCCTTCGCCTAATGGTTCGCGTTGGTCCGTTTCACCACGGAAGGCAGTTAAAGTGGGGTCCGCACGGAATACTTCATTTCCCCAACGACCAAATACGATGAACTCCGCGCTGATGAATCCACCTGCGTTAAGATCGAGAGTCCAACCATCGTTGATGCCATCACCGTTGGGGGTAATGATGTTCGGTACAATGGTTTCGCATTCCGTTCCGCTAATGAAGACCTCGTCCTGCACTTTGCACCCATTGGTGTCGAACGCATATGCTTCGTAGTACCCCTCGCTGCTCACTTGCAGCGAATAGCCCTGTGCGCCGTTGAACCAATTGGGATCGGTATACCATGTTGGTATCTGCAACGTGAACGTACCACCGAAGCAATACGTGGTATCGGGTCCCAGGTCGAACGGCAAAGGCGGTGCGAAAGTCACAACCACGGAAGCTGGCTCTCCATAGCAATTACCCACGAACGGGTAGGCGGTATACATCCCACTATCACCAGCACCGAAATCCGTGATATCGATCTGCGTTCCTGTATACGTTCCGCTCGGTGTGGTCCACGACGCACTCACCCCTGGCGCCGCGATCAATGAGATCTGGGCTTCTTCACCTCCACAAACGAATTCTGGAGCCCCGATGACAGCAATACTGGGAACCGGCTCTACAATGACCTGCGCCGTATCCATGCCACTTACGCATACACTATCGGTTTGGACTACGAAGTAGGTGGTATTGTTGGCCAACCCGTTCACCGAAATGGGGCTGCCGATGAACAGCAAGTTCTGCGCTGAGGCATCACTGTACCAGTTCATGACCCCGCTTCCAATGGCCGAAATGACAGCTGCCTCACCCAGGCAGATCGTATCCCCAATAGCTGTAAGCGGTTGTGTGATGGTGTATACTTCAACTACAATGGTTGCACTCGTATCTGAGCAGCCGTTGCCGTCCACTACTTCAAGTGAGTATTCCCCTGTGGATGTCACCACAAGATCATTCGCAAAAACATTACCTGGTTGCCAGATGTACACTGCTTCGCCAGGTACACTGTGCAGCACAACACTATCTCCTTCGCAGATATGGAATGGACCAACTTCAAGCACTTGCGCGTCAACATCGCTGGCAAAAACAGTCACGCTCAATTCCGTCGTGATCCCACATGCGGAACTGGTAACCGCATAAGTGCCGGGCTCGGTAATGATCTGCTCCAACGAATTGCCACTTAGCGGTGGCGCCCAAACTATGCTCGACGGCACAGTAGTAACCACCTGCACCAGCACTTCTTCTTCGTTCAAACAAAGAACGTTGTCCGGATAAATGTTCAGAAAAGGCGTGCCGTAGCCCGTAAGCAATAGTGGATCACTTACGAGTTCGCAGCCCTGAAGGTCGGTCATTGTGAGGTAGTACTCACCAGGAATTTCACTCCACAACTGTTGGCTATTGTTGGGCACGGGGCCGAACGGACCATACCACACTTGTGTTGTGCCGGCGGTGGTGGTGTAGATGAGCGCACTATCGAACGGGCAAATGATCCCGTCGACCGGATCGCTCAATAATAAAGGGCCCATTGGAAAAGAAACGTGATGGGTCGCATTGTCATCGTATGAACACCCGTGAATATCCGTCGCATATCCATGCACGGCATAGTTCCCATCCGAAGTGACCCATACTGTAGGAGATGTCGCTCCGTTCACGTTCTCACCAGACCATGTGAAACCTTCACAATTATCGCACGTCATGGTCAACAAAGTGGAATCCCCAGTACACATGGTGTTAGCACCAGACAACAAAACATTCACCACTGTTTCGGGCCATATCCCGACCCAGATCCCTTCGTTGAATTCGAACAGTAATGAATCATCGCCGCAAGGACCGTTCAAAACCAAAATGCGGAGGTCGAAATAATTCCAACCTGGCTGGTAGCCGCCATTGGAACTGGACCAACCATTCGGTTGCGGCTGTGGACCCCAAGGGCTATTGTTCAAGCTGAAAATCAGCGTCAGGTTCTGCGGAAATACCACTGAACCTCCGTTCAAATACCACTGCACCACAACTTGAATGATCAATGGGCTGCCTTGGCACAGCCAAACGGAATCCGTGTTCGCGGTGTCCTGTGGAAAGTTGATGGACAGATCGACCGTTAGGTCTCCCAGATCAGGTACGGATCGATCGATCACACTTATGGTTGTGGATAGGCTACACCCTTCATCCGTCGTCATAGTGAACGTATAGTAGCCGGTGGTGTCCGCCGTGAACGAAGCGTTGAAGTTGGTATCCGGGGAAAGCACATTGTTCTGCCACATCGTCCAGAACGAACTTGTATTGGGATCCACGTTGTTGCACCAGACCAGCGCCGAATCGGGCTCGCACAAGTAGATCGGGCTGGGGTTCTGCGAATTCGTGTTCTGTGATAAATTATCACTGATCAACGGTTTCGGCGGCATCGGGTGTATGATCACGTAGATGGAATCGCTCCACGACCAGCATCCATTTATCGCACTTACTTGAACAATGCACATACCCGTTGTGGTAATGTTCGCAGTGAACGTAGAATCGCCATTGCTCCACTGCACATCCACCAATGGACCCACGGAGTTGGCGGAACCGAAAGATGGTAGGAACGGGACGAAAGCGGTTACTGCGCCAGGCCCACAGAACACCAACGTGTCCGGGCATACTGGATCGGTGATCTCCGCCCCTGCGCACATGATCCAATCGGAAGGGTGATCACATACCCCCACCATTTGCGACCACCAATCATAAACCACACTGTCCTCTACATAGACCCGCGCCAGCAATCCATCCTTCAGGCCACGGCAATCCTGGCTCTTGAATTCTGTGTTCTGCAGATCCTGGCACGATCCCGGTGGATCAGGTTGAGCGGCGCCTTCGAAGAACTCGAACGGATCGAGCGTGATCGGGTTATCCGTAGTTGTGGCGAATGAAATACTACGCGTGTAGGAGCCGCATACCAACACATCGCCATTGGGCAAGGTGGCTACTTGCCCTGCGAGTTTGGAACCAGGGCCACCGAAGTGTCGTGCTTCAATGAAGCCGAGATCATCGAACCTGTGTTTGGTAACGAACAAGTCTTCGGCACCTGCCGCCATAAAGAGCCCAATGCCGCCGTAATGGCTGGCCAAACCTGTGAACTGACAATTGAATTGACCCAGAACAGTGATCGTATCGTTGCGCAGATCGATACCGCGCGCACTTACCCCATTCGAAGAACCGAAGACGGACTGGGCGATCAACTCGCCTTCTGTGTCCACACGCAGCAAATAATAACTGTATGCGGTTTCCCCGCTGATGAAGTCGGGCACATTATCCAGATAGATCATGCTCCCTTGGAGATCACCAGTAAGCAACAACTCTCCTGAAGGGGTATAGATCAGATCGCGCACATGATCGAACGTAGCCCCACCACATCTGCGGAACCACTGCTCCTGTCCTGAAGCATTCAACTTCAGCAAGAAGGTGGCATTGTACATCGCATTGGTGTGCGTTAGATCGAACGTGATGGTGTCGCTGAATTGGCCAGCCACATAGATGTTTCCCAAAGGGTCATTCACCACATCGATAGCGCGATCGGTGTATTCGGCTGCACCTTGTTGCACCCAAAGCGCAGTGCCTGTCGCGCTATAACTCACCACCACCACGTCGATCCCTGCATCCCCGCTCTCAGGGTCAGGTATACTGTTAAGGCTGAAACCGTTCCATGCGGCCGATCCGCGGAATTCGCCCACCATCGTGACTTGTCCCGTAGGTGAAACAGTGACCCCGTATGCGCGATCACTGCCTGCGGCACCACCACCATGCCGGATCCATTGTTGTGTTCCGGTTGCGCGATCAAGGACAGCACAGAACATATCCGGTGTGAACCCTTGCGATGTGATCGACGTGCCTTGGAAATCCGCAACGCCCATGAACTCCCCAACCACCGCCAGCGTGTTATTGGGGCCGAAAGCCAAACGGATACCCCGATCGATGCCGTACCCACCACCCTGCTTCCACCAGATCTCCTGGCCGCTGGCGGAAAGCTTCGCTACGAAACAATCAATACCGCCGATCGCTGTATGTGTTGAATCGCCGAAATCGGCGCTTCCGCTGAACTCACCGGTGATGAAGATGTCGCCCGCTTCATCCACTTTCACATCGCTGATCAGGTCGTTTCCAAAACTGCCTAAGTTGCGCACCCAATACGGTTGGGCCATCATAGCACTGGCGAATACAAAACTGAAGAACACCCCACCGGATCGCGAAACTGAGGTCGGTGATGAACGGGTTCGCATTGCTATCCGACGGTTACTGATGAACTTGACCGACCATTATGCGAAGGTGCCTATGAATTACCACTCAGGCATCACTCTTTTTGATGATAGTCCAAATTGGATCGAGGGAAGAGCGCTCCGAACAAATTGACGTGCGAATGGCGCTGAACGCTGCCGGCACAACTTATCTGCCGAGCAATACCTGTACGTACCCTGTATAGGTTTCTGAAACACCAGGGCCAGTGCGGATCATTTCGTAGTAGTAAACACCATCCACCAGAAAGTTGCTGTCGTTGTTTCGGCCGTTCCAACGAATGTCGCGACCAGAGCCGTCCCACACTTCTTTCCCCCAACGGTTGAAGATCCGTATGGAAAGTGAAAGTCCATCGGATCCTTCAATGATCAGGATATCGTTGTTCCCGTCACCGTTGGGTGTGATCACGTTCGGGATGACTATCGGTGGAACGGGTCTCACCACGACCGGGATGGTGTCACAATCTTCTACTTGCACCTCGATAAAAGCCAAGGCATCAGGGCAGCTGCCACCTTCAGCAATGCAGGTGAACACGCCATCCATGGCCAAGGTGGCCGAATAGATCGTCAAGAGTGGTCCATTGTAATTGCTGTTGTTCGGTGCCGTCCATGCTATGGCATAGTTGCCTTGGCCGCTGGCGAGAAGTTGCAATGTGTCGCCTATACAAACGTCCAGATCACCACTAAGAGCGGGCATCGGTGGTGTACTATCCACTTCAACACTCACACTGGCGGAGAGACTTCCACAGCCGGCAACGGTCACAGAACAGGTATAAATGCCGGCGTTTCCAGAGTCACAGTTGTTCACTTGCACATTGGATCCCGCCACGGATCCCTGGGGTGTGCTCCACGTGATCACCGCCCCAATTTGTTGCGCAGTAGAGAGTGAAAGGGTGTCTCCAATGCACACGGTGGTATCTCCGAGGATCAGCGGTGCCGATGGCGCCGGTACAATTTCCACCGAAACACTGGATGAAATACCGGGACAATCCGCCAATGTCGCCGTACACACGTATTCCCCAGCGTTCGCAGCGGTCGCATTGTTCATGTTGACCGAGGTGCCGTTGACGATGCCCTGTGGTGTTGACCAGCTGTAGGTAGCTCCGGTCTGCGCAGTCACAGAAAGTTGGATATCCGATCCTTCGCATAACACCGTATCGCCCATTATCTGTGGAACCAGGACCACGAGTACCGTGATGACGACTGCATGTGGTGGGCCGGTGCAACCCGCTTCGTTCTGCGCGGCATACACTGTGTCGGTTGCGTTGAAAGGGCCTGCCGTATATGCGGCACCGGCAGAAAGTACTTGCTGCAACAGGCTATCCGCGTACCATGAAATCGTACCCGATCCGGTGGCCACAAGGTCGATGGTTGCACCCGCACAGATCTGACCTCCGGTCGCTTCCAACTCATCCGTGAACGAAGTGGCGTTGACGACGGCGATGTCCGACAGGTCCGTGCAACCCAGTGTATCCGTAACCTGAAGTTGATAGTTACCGGGCGTTGTTACG
>JANNYL010000083.1:0-4923 GCA_031410075.1 Flavobacteriales bacterium | reverse complement strand
GCAGCGGTAGTTATTTATGGAGCTACGGTTGCGGTGGTGGTTGGTGGGAGAACTGCAATGGGATAGGATCCACGGCCCAATTCAACACGAGCAATTTGCAAGGAGTGTTCACGATGCTCTTCGGAAGCTACTTCGGCGATTTCGATTGCACCAACAACTTCATGCGTGCCTCATTGGCCACTGGAACAACGCTTACCTGTGCATGGGCAGGAAGGCCGAATTGGGTTTTTCACCATATGGGTTTGGGCGAAACCATGGGCTTTGCCGCTCTGACAACCATGAACAACACGGGGCACTACGACCCCACGAACCAAAGTCCGAATCGCGTTCACATCAACTTGATGGGCGATCCTTCGTTGCGGATGACGATCGTGAGGCCACCGGGCACGGTGACTTGTTCAACAGTGAACAGCACTACCGTGAATGTGGCTTGGGGTGCCAGTAATGATAGCGAGATCGGCTATCACGTTTATCGCTTTGAAGCTTCTTCGCAAAGTTGGGTTAGAAGAACGACCAACGCGATCACAGCGCTCAATTTCCAGGACAACGTGAGTGGCCTGAGCGGCACTGTCCGATACATGGTGCGTGCACTGAAACTGGAGACAACACCGAGCGGCAGTTATTTCAACCTCAGCCTTGGCACGTTCGGCCAAGTGACATTGAGCGGAAGTCAACCCGATTGCCTTGGAGTGATCGGAGGAAGTGCGTTACCGGGAACTGCATGCAACGATGGCAATGCGAATACCACCAACGACCTCTGGAACGCTTCATGTGTCTGTATCGGTCAATTGACGTCGGATTGCCTTGGCGTTCCGGGTGGACCAGCATTGCCAGGTACGGGATGCAACGACAACAATGCGTGTACGACGAGTGATGTCTTCAACGCAAGCTGTGTCTGCTCAGGCACGAACAGCCCCGATAGTGATGGTGATGGCATCTGCAACGCGCAGGACAATTGCCCGAACATCCCGGGCCAGATCGGCTCGTCTTGTAGTGACGGAAATGTGTGCACAACAAGTGATGTGCTCAACGCAAGTTGCCAATGTGTGGGTACAGCAAGCCCCGATAGCGATGGTGACGGGATCTGCAATGCGCAAGACAACTGTCCGAACTCAGCAGGTCAGATCGGATCATCGTGCAACGATGGAAATGCTTGTACGACCAATGATCTCTTGAATGCGAGTTGCCAGTGCATTGGTACGGCGAGCCCGGACAGCGATGGTGATGGGATCTGCGATGTCCAGGACAACTGTCCGAATGTGTTCGGGCAGATCGGTTCTGCCTGCGATGATGGCAATGCGTGCACGATCAATGACGCGCTCAACAACAATTGTCAGTGCAGCGGAACTTCTACTGCGGATGATGACGGCGATGGAATTTGCAATGCGCAGGATAATTGCCCCAACACGTTCGGGCAGGTCGGATCACCGTGCGACGATGGAACTGGTTGCACGGTCAATGATGTGGTCGGTAGTAACTGCCAATGCGCGGGGTCTGCAACTGGAGACACTGACGGCGACGGTATCTGCGATGGTCAGGACACCTGCCCCACGGTTCCTGGTGTAGTCGGTTTTCCGTGCAACGATGGTAACGAGTGTACGATCAACGATGTGTTGAGCGCCATTTGCGTATGCACGGGAGTGATCGGTCCTGATGCGGATGGTGATGGCATTTGCGACTTGCAGGATGATTGTCCGAACACACCTGGTGTCATTGGATCCGCGTGCGACGACGGCGATCCGTGTACCACTGGTGATGTGCTTCAGGCTAACTGTTCATGCTTGGGACTGCCGAGCACTGATGGCGATGGTGATGGGATTTGTGATGGACAAGACAACTGCCCGGGTGTTCAAGGTACACAGGGTTCACCTTGCGATGATGGCATCGCGAATACGGGCAATGATGCGCTCGATACGAATTGCAATTGCGTTGGACAGCCATTGGATTGTCTCGGCGTTCCAGGTGGAAGCGCCGTTCCAAGCTCACCGTGTGATGACGGTGATGGTGCTACTGGCAATGATGTTTTTGGGACCAACTGCATTTGCGCAGGCCAGGTGATCGATTGTGCAGGCACCATTGGTGGGTCGCAATTGCCTGGTACGCCCTGTGACGATGGGAGTATTTTGAGCGCCAATGATGCTTGGGGAGTGGATTGTTCCTGTTCTGGTGATGCGGTGGATTGCACGGGTGCACTCGGAGGCACTGCGCTTCCGGGAACAACGTGCGACGATAATGATGTCTCTACCGGGGATGACGTTTGGCAGAGCAACTGCACATGCGTTGGTTCGACTTTGGACTGTTTTGGAATTCCGGGTGGAACGCAACTGCCCGGGACTCCTTGCAATGATGTTGACCCTGCAACCGGTGCGGATACCTGGCAAAGTGATTGTACCTGTGTCGGCTTGTTGTTGGATTGCGTGAACGTTCCCGGGGGAAGTGATCTGGCAGGAAGCGCATGTGACGATGGTGATCCCACGACCGGTGAAGACATATGGGGCCTTGATTGTGTTTGCGATGGTCAACTGATCGACTGCCTCGGTGATGCTGGCGGAACTGCTCTCCCAGGTACTATTTGCGACGATGATGATGGAACGACAGGCAACGACATCTGGGGCCCGGCTTGTGTATGCGCAGGTGAATTGATCGATTGTACAGGTGTTCCAGGCGGGATTGCTCTGCCTGGCTCGTTGTGCGACGATGGCGACGCTACCACTGGGGCAGATTCGTGGCAGAGCAACTGTACATGCGTTGGGTTACCGCTTGATTGTACCGGTGTTCCAGGAGGAACCCAAATTACTGGAACGCCCTGCGACGATAGCGATGCGACCACGGGCGATGACACGTGGACTTCAACCTGTACTTGTGTAGGTGAATTGATCGATTGTACAGGGATAGCAGGTGGTGCCCAATTGCCGGGTTCCAGCTGCGATGATGGAAACGTTAATACCGGTAACGACGCATGGACGGCGAGTTGTGTATGTGCTGGCGAGCTGATCGATTGTGTCGGAGTGCCCGGTGGTGCTGCTCTTCCGGGTACCTCTTGTGATGACGGCAATTTGGGCACCGGTAACGATGCTTGGACCGCCTCCTGCATTTGCGTTGGGCTGCTTATCGATTGTGAAGGAACTCCGGGAGGATCGGCTTTGCCGGGTGTCGTTTGTGATGATGGAGATCCCGGAACTGGAAGTGACTCGTGGAACAACACCTGCGTTTGTATCGGAATTCCGATCGATTGCGCCGGAGATATCGGGGGCACGGCGTTCATCGACAATTGTGAAGTGTGCGCCGGCGGAAACACCGGTATTGTTCCGAACCCGGACGTGGATGGTGATGGCGTAATTGATTGCGATGACAATTGCCCCCAACTGCCCAACGGAACTCAGAACGATTTTGAAAGCGATGGAATAGGTGATCTCTGCGACAATTGTCCATGGATCGCGAACACGGATCAAGCCGACGTTGACAACGACGGAGTGGGGGATGTTTGCGACTTTATCGGAGTGGAAGAGATCGGTAGGCTACCCTCTTTGATCCTGGTCCCAAACCCATCGAACGGGATCGTCTTCGTCGACTGGTCCCACCCGAATGCAGGGTCGATCGAGCTTTATGACATGGTCGGTAAGCGGATCGCACAATTTGCGTTCTCGCAACGGCTGGATCTGTCCGTCTTATCCACGGGTACGTACGTCGTGCTCATCCGGGCCTTCGACGGCAAACCGTTGGCCCGTGCGCGTTTTACGCGTGTGTGATCAACAATCGGCTCGTCGAAAATTCTGCCGTACTCGTCCAATTTCCTTTTTCTGAACGACCGAAGCGAATTACCGTTGCGGTTGTAAAAGACACCCGATCATCGTCTCTCCACCGATGATCATGGTTCAAACCAGTGTTCGTTGCCGCTCCTTCCGAATTCAGTCAATAGTTCCGCTCCTATGAAGATCAAACACGCTTTTCTGCTCATCGCTTTGCTCTTTTCGTTCGCAGCAAGCGCGCAAACAGGTTCGCAAAGAGAGTCCCTGTTGCTCACCGCTGCTGCACAGGCAAGTCCAGTTCGCATAACGCTCAATTGGACCGCACAAACGGGAACAACGGGTTACACCGTGTACCGCAAGTTGAAAATGGACGCATCGTGGGGCACGAGCATTGGCACCGCGGCTTCGAGCGCCACTAGCTACCAGGACAATGGCGTTTCTGTGGGGGTCGCTTACGAGTACAAAGTGGTTCGAGCCTATAGCGGAGGTACAGGGTATGGTTACATCTCGTCCGGGATCAACCTGCCAGCCACAGATTTTCGTGGGAAACTGGTGTTGTTGGTTGATAACACGTTCATCACTTCTTGCGCTACGCAACTAACGCAATTGGAGACGGACCTGAAAACCGATGGCTGGATCGTTCTTAGGAGCAACATTGATCGCAACGCTTCTGTGTCAGGTGTTCGCGGTACTATCCAAGGATATTACAATGCCGATCCGACCAATGTGAAAGCGGTTTACATCGTGGGTCACGTTGCGGTACCGTATTCAGGCAATATCAATCCCGATGGACATGGTGATCACTTGGGAGCGTGGCCGTGCGATGGTTATTACGGTGAAATGAACGGCACGTGGACAGATAATTCAGTGAACAGTAATGGTGGCCAGAACGCACGCAATCACAATTCTCCCGGCGATGGGAAATTCGACCAGAGCGACTACCCGAGCGCCCTTGAACTACAGGTAGGCCGTGTGGATTTCTACGAGTTCGAATCTTTCCAGTATTACGCGGGCCTCAGTGAGACGCAACTAACGATCAATTACCTCAACAAGGCCCATCAGTTCAAGGCCAAGCTCTTTACGCCCACTTTCCGTGGATGTGTGTTCGACAATTTCGATGACGTGAGCAATGCTTACGCAGGAAGCGGATATCGCAGCATTTCAGCGAACGTGG